>USJM01000029.1 GCA_900555005.1 uncultured Lachnospiraceae bacterium
GACATAGCGGCCATTGAGCCAGAGCGCAAAGCCGGACTCCACGCCCTGGAAGGAAATCCGGACACTGTCCTGCTTCCAGCCATCCGGAAGTCTGAAGGTCCGGACATATTGTCCGACAGGGTTGTGCCGCTCCGGAATCTGTCCGGGTTCAATCGGCTCCAGTCCGTCCCAGGGATACTGTGTGTTGACATAAGCCGGCCTGTCATAGCCCTCCATCTGCATGTTGGACGGAACAGGAATTTCCGCCCAGCCGCTTACATCAAAGTCATCTTTCCAGAATCCATCCGGCGCACTGCGGTAATTCTCAGCATAATGAAACCGCCACATCCCATTCAGTGAACGCCTGAGACTTGTCTGCATATTCTCGTGCCTGTCCTTCGGTGCAAACGGAATATGGTCCGAGTGAGGCGGCAGCGTGTTCTGCGCATAGATCTGTGGATCCTTTACAATTCTGTAATCAAATTCAGTCATTGATGTCTCTCCTATAAAGCTGCGGTAATCTGAAAAGCGCAGGTTCAGATCTGATATCTGACCTGATTCACTGGTTCTGCAAGGCTGTCTTTACCTGAAAAGCGCAGGAGCCTGTCTGGCCCCCGCGCTTTCGGATCCGCGCTCCTGCCATCCGTTCTGTCTGTCAGTGCCAGGCACCGTGCATGCCTTTCTGCCCTGTTACTTGACAGAACCTGTAATGCCCTCGGCAAACTGCTTCTGAAGCACAAAGAACACGATCATTGTCGGCAGGGAGCAGAACAGGACGCCCATCATCAGCATACCATAGTCCACCGTATAGCCGCTTGACAGATTTGCAATCAGCATTGGCATATTCTCTGCGCGGTTGTCCAGCATGACAACCTTCGGCCACAGATATGCATTCCAGGCATTCATAAATGTCACGACCGCTGCTGCCGCGTAGGTTGATCTCATGATCGGCATATACTGTCTGAAGAAGATGCCGATCTCTGTCTGGCCGTCAAGCCTTGCGGCTTCCAGAATCGCAGGCGGAAAATTCCTGGAATTCTGCCGGAACATCATGATCATGAACGGTGTCGCAACCTGCGGCAGGATGAATCCCCAGACAGAGTTCAGAAGCTTCAGCCTTGAAATCAGAACAAACAGTGGAATCATCGTCGCGACGCCCGGAATCATCATCGCCAGAAGCAGGAAGGCAAACAGCCTGTCCTTGGCTCTGTCTGCATACAGTTCAAATCCAAACCCTGCAAGTGAGCAGACAAAGAGGCAGAAGATTGTCTGGAAGATGGCGTAGAGGAAAGAATTTCCCATCGCCCTCCAGAGCGGCTGCGCCGCCATCAGATTCTTCAGGTTTTCAGCTGCGGGAGGCCGAACCAGACCTTCCCCCGTGCCACCTCGACCGTCGTGTTTGTCGCTGCTGTCACCATCCAGTACAGCGGGAATACCGAGAACAGGCACCATATAATCAGAAAGATGTAAGAGGGAATCAGCCTCCGCTGAATACTCCCCATGGTTTTTCTCTTCTTGGACTTATTCACGTTTGTCACCTGCTTTCATGCTGATCGCAGCGAGAATTGCGACCAGAATCAGAACAACGAAGGACATCGCAGAGGCATAGCCGAACTTCCCGACGCCCTGCCCGAAGGACATATTGTATATATAGTGGGACATCGTGATCGTACTGTTTGCCGGTCCTCCATTTGTCAGGTTGACAGATTCATCAAACAGCTGGAGTGTTCCGTTGATGGACATGATGGTCGTCATGACAATGACCGGCCGCAGAAGCGGTACCGTAATGGACCAGAATGTCTTCCAGCTCGAAGCCCCGTCAATCTTGGCCGCCTCATAGACCTGGTAATCGATGGTCTGCAGCCCAGCCAGGAAAAAGACCATGTTGTAGCCGGTCCACCTCCAGATCAGTGCCAGGATGATGACAAACTTGGCTGTCCCGGCCTTGCCGAGCCAGTTGATGTTTTCATTGATGATATGGAGATTCATCAGGACCTTGTTGACAAGTCCCTGTGTTGCGAAGAGCGATTTGAAGATCAGCGCGTAGGATACGAGGGAGGTTGCACAGGGAAGGAAAACCATTGTGCGGAACAACCCTCTGCACTTCAGCTGTCTGTTGTTCAGAATCTGGGCAAGCAGCATCGCCAGCACCAGCATGATCGGAACCTGAATGATCAAGTAGAAAAAGGTGTTTCCCATTGCGGTCTGAAAGATTTTATCCTTCAGAATTCTGGCGTAGTTGTTGTACCACGGATCCGCCCATACCATCCTGGTACTCGGTCCTTTTTTGAACGACGTGATCAGAGCCTGCAGCATCGGCCAGAAGCTCATGATCAGAATCATGATTGTCGCCGGGAGCAGGAACAGCCAGCCTGCCCGGTCCTGCTTTGCTTTCAGTGAAGCGTGTCTCACGTTTTCCCCTCCTCGTTCTTCCGGATTGTTCCCTCATCAGGAAGAGGCGGAGATCTGGTTGCTCTCTCCGCCTCCCTCGACTTCTCTGATGTTTTTCCGGTCACAGCACGGGCTCTGCCGTCTGTGTCCTCCGGGTTTCTCAGCCTTCCATCTCAAACTTCAGCTGTTCTTCCGCATCCGAAAGAGCTGCCTTCACGCCGTCCTCAGAGGAATCCTGCGCCTCAACAAGGTTCTGGATCGCTGTTCCGACGTAGTTTCTTGCCTGATAGTGATAATCAGACTGCTCAACCGGCTTGACCTTTGATCCCATCTCAACGATCTTGGTGTAGATCGGCTGATCGTTGAAGAATGCAACACCCTTCTGATAGACATCGGAAGCGCCTGCCTTCAGAGAGCAGGTGATCACACCGCCGTTCTGAAGAGCTGCGTCGTATGTCTCAGTGGAGCCTGCCAGGAATGTCTTTGCAAGGAAATCTGTAGCAAGGTCCGGCTTGCTGCAGTTTGCCGTGATATACAGGGAGGACCCGCCGTTGGAAGCATAACCTTCACCGCCTTCCAGTGTCGGAAGAGAAGTGATCTCCCACTTGCCGGAGTTTTCCGCAACCTGCTCGATCGTCGGGATAATCCAGTTTCCGTTCATGACACCTGCAACCATATCGCCCATGATGGCCTGGTCCGTGTAATCGGTCCAGGAGTCTGCCAGATACAGTATCTTCTCGTCAGCCATCTCCACCAGCTTGGAGATAATCTGCACGTACTTGTCATTCTCTGCAAAGGTCGGCTCACCGTCCGTAAACTGAGACTCGCCCTCTGCCTGAAGCATCATATACGGAAGGTCATTGCCGGAACCGTCCATGCAGAGCAGATACTTGCCGGTCTTCTCCTGGACCGCCTTGCCGACTTCTATGAATTTATCCCACGTGCAGCCCGTCATGTCATCGATGGAGTAGCCCGCCTCCTTCAGAAGGTCCGTGCGATATGCCATCACCGCAGTTCCATTGTCGACCGGAGCCCCGTAGTGAACATCGTCGATTGTGCTGAAGGAAAGCTTCTCAGATCCGAAATCATCCCAGTCCACGTCCTTGGCACCGGAGAGATCCTGCCATGCATCCGGGTAGTTGGTATGGAACTGCTGGAAGTAGTGATCCTGGAACAGAACGATATCCGGCAGCGTGCTGTAATCACCGGCATTGGCTGCCAGCGTGACAGCGTTCTCCACATCGGAGGAGCCCGACTGAGTGATCACATTCAGTTTAAAATCCGGGTCCACGTTCTTCTGATAATCCGCCTCAGCAGCCTTCAGCGCCGGAATATTGAAGTTTGCATCCCACGCATAGACGGAAAGGGTATGCTCATCCTCCCCCGCAACATTGGCAGTCGGAGCCTCGGTCGATGCCTCAGTCTCTCCCGCAATCGCAGGTACCGGCATCAGCATGGATGCTGCCATCGCCGAAGCAAGCAGGACAGATACAGTTTTCTTCTTCATGTCATTTCCTCCCATTCAACCCTTCTCAATTTGTTCCGCTACCCGGAACTGTTGATCCCTTGTACACAAGTTGTTTAAATATGTGTGATGATTTTCGACTAAAAAATGCGCATATTCGACCATTTACGTCAGATTCACCGATTCAATGGTTTCATATGCGCATTTTTTGATGATTATCACAAGTTATTATGACTTACCAGCCTTTTCGGATCGCCACATTGACCTCCAGCAGGCGGCTCTCATAGTTTTTCGGATCCTTCTTCCACTGGTACGGCGTCACCCCCAGCACATTGCGGAAATTCCGGTCCAGCGTGGAGACGGTCTGAAACCCGCTCTTTACTGCGACAGCTGTCATCGGCTCATCACAGCTTTTCATCAGCTCACAGGCATGGATGACCCGGATCATGTTCAGATACTCGCCCGGCGAGATACTGAAGGATTCCGAGAACAGTCTCCGGAAATGCGTTTCCGAGATGCTGCACGCCTTTGCGAGATCATCAATCCGGATGTGCTCGGCATAGTGGCTGTCCATGTACCGCAGTGCATTCTGGATCTGAGTGCGGCCGCCGTTTTTTTCAGCCCGTCCTTCCTCGCTGCTACAGATCCGAAGCAGTTCAAAAAGCAGAGCTGTCATCAGGCCGTGAACCCGCTCGATGTAATACCGCTCCTTTCTCCGCATCTCATCCATGACCAGATTCGCGATATCCGTCAGCGCTGTGAATGCCCCCACATCCTCGAAAAGGGCCCCGGAGCCGAGCGCAGTCATGCATCTGCTGATCTGAAGCCTGTTCTCTCCAAAAACGCTTCCAAGAATGGTCTTCGGATCAAAAAACAGGTATTCCCATGCTGACTTCGTTCCCTCCGTGCTGGTCGTCGTGTGCGGATAATTCTCGGGAATCAGGGAGATCATTCCCGGATGGTATGGACAGATTTTTCTGTCCAGGACAAGCACCCCTGTCCCCTCTCTGCAGATTCCGAGCTCGAACAGATTGTGAAAATGGAGATACCCGATGCCCTCACCGTAGGCGCGCACCCATTCCTGACCAAGAAGCGCCAGCACCCACTCCTTCTGCGGAACATCGTAGTACCGCATCTCAACATAGCCCTTTTTCTTCATACCGGGAACTTCCTCATATGCCTGCCTAGTCCTTCTCCCACAGCCCCTCCACCGGCCTGCCTCAGCCAGCTGCATCCTTCAGAAGCTCTGTCTGCTTCTGTAGTGAGCTGAGGACCTGTGTGTCTGCCGGTTCGGCGAACAGCGGGTCTACCCGATGCCGGACATCAACCAGATGGTTATAGGCCAGTATGTTGTACGCATTCACCGCATCCTTGTTCTGTGCATCGCTGCTCAGGTCCTTCCAGTCGTGGTAGGTTCCGTCCGCGTCTATATAAGTGTTCGCGCAGATCACTGGAATCTGCTTCTGAAGCTGTGTCAGAAACTGCTGATAGTCTGTCATCGGAAGTCCTGCTTCCTTCATGATATAAGCTGCCAGATAATTCACGCTCATCAGATTCACCGACTGATCCTTGCCGATCCCCATATTGTTCCAGATAAAGAACGGAACCTGATAATGCTTCTGGACCTCCTCAAGATCTGTTGTATTCGAGTCATAGCCTGTCAGTCCATCAATCACATCTGTCACATAATCGCTGGGCTCATGGTCCCCGAACGTCACGATGATCGTCGGCTCGGTGACATTCTGCTCAAACCATGTGATCAGCTTCTGATATGCCTCGTCCGACTTTTTAATCAGCGTCAGATACCGTTCTGCCGCGATTGTATTCGCATTCTCATATGGAAGGCCGGTCAGTGTCAGTTCCTGTGTGAAGCCGTTGTCTGTCGCCGGGTTCGCCATGTAGCCGGAGTGATTCTGCATGGTGACCTCGAAGATGAATTTCTTCTGATTCCCCTTGTTCTGGAATTCCTCTATAATTTTGTCGAACGCAGACTCATCGCTGACGAACTTCCGGATCGTCTTCGCTCCAGTGAAATAGTCGATATCCTTGAACTCGTCAAAGCCGAGCAGCGGATACACCCGCTCCCTGTCCCAGCCACTTCCAAGATAGGGATGAAGACCTTCCGTTGAGTATCCGAGCGAGCCAAGGTAAGAGGCGAGTGTCGGTATTTTTGAGGAAATGTACTGCTGGTACACAACGCTTCCCTGGGGCAGGAATGCCATCGAATCGCCCGACAGGAATTCGTACTCTGTGTTCGCCGTGTTGCCGCCCTTGACAGAAACCATCAGATGGCCGCCTGTATACTGGTCCATCATGCTGTGGAAGAAGGGCATGTAGTCCTCCGACGTCTCGAAGTTTCCAATCACAGAAAGATCCGAGAACGCCTCGTTCATGATGACGATGATATTCGGAGCCTGGCTGAGATCAAAGTCTGACTTCTCCGCCGAGCTTTTACCGTCTCCAGTGGAAGCCGTCTGCTGCTCTTCCGTCTCCGTCTGACTCAGCGCAGGCTGCACATCCGCTGCCAGCGCTTTCAGAGTCGTGCCTTGAAGCGCTGTATCTTCCTCCTGGGCACTCTCATTCTTGTCCGGGTAATCGATCTGATCATACTCCGTCTCTGTCTCCTTGATTTGTCCCTCGATCTCTTTCACCTTCGACACCGAATACCCATCCGGCTTGTTGATATGGATCAGGTTCAGGTTTGCCAGATACGCGACCAGAAGACCGTTTTTCCTGTAGCGAACATTCGGTGTGAACAGGGTTGTATCCATTCCCCAGAATGTCTTTACATCCTCATTCTGGATGGAATTTGTCAGCAGGATCAGGGACAGGACGGCTGCCGCCAGGAGCGGAAAACGGACTCGTTTCAAACGAATCCGGCCCCTCATCTTTCCAGTTCCAAGCATTACAAATGCAAAGCCGAACGTGGAAAACAGCATATGCCAGTAGATGACATAGTCATAGTTAGACGCAACGTTGCCCGCCGTTCTGAGCGACAGAATATCCCATGGAACAATCGGACTTCCCCGGAACTTCACAACATAAAAATTGATGATGCTCAGCGCCATAAAAACGGCGGATGCTGCACTGTAGCCCCAGCTGATGCTTCCGATCAGGAACGTGAAGGCAAGAAAGATCAGGTAGTAGAAGATCAGATTCAGATAGATCATCTTGTAGGGTGGCTGTGCCGTCTCATAGGACAGCGCTGCCCCGACATGCCAGAATCCCGTGTCATAGGACTGAACGAGCACAAAGGCCACGAAGGGGACTGAGACAGAAAGCGAGACATCATAGATGATCTGAAACAGACGGCTTTTCGGAAGTCCTGCGTACAGAAACAGTCCCAGCAGGAACGACAGAAGGACGGAGACCGGAAAATACCAGCCCTCCGATCTCTGCTCCGCCTCATGGGCCAGAAACGACAATATCAGAAATAAACCCGTCAGAATCACTGCCCTGATCAGGGCTCCTTTTTTCAGCCGGCCCTTGCCGGCTTGCTGCTGCTGATTCACAATAGCCTCCATTTCATCTCTGCGTCCGTATCTTCATGCTGCTCTCTGCGGGCTGCTTACTGTTTCTCCTCTTCTGCCAGATGCGGCTTGCTTCCGTTCTTCACATGGACATGCGTAAACAGATGATCCTGGCAGTATTCATAATTTCCCTCACACCTGGAGCAGTATCGAACTCCAGCTCCGGGTTGGTCAGCTCCGTCCTGCCGCAGATCGCACAGACATGCCTTGCGCCGCCCGGTGCGATCTTCCTGAAATTCTCTGACGGTCTTCGAATCTCCGCCTGCGTCTGCCCAAAATCGCCTGTCTGCCGCCCGCCTTCCGCGCTCTTGTTCCAGGGCTTTTCATGAGATGTTTTCGAAACATCCCGTCTGTTTTGCGGTTTTACCCCTCTGTTTTTCCGGAAACCAGCCCTCCTCCGAAATTCCTGTGGGGAGAGCGACCTCATATTTTTAGTCGCAAGGAAATAGATCAGGAAATTCAGCAGGGAAATGATCATCAGAATTCTCCCCGACCAGAGCGGCGTCTTGTAGAACTGATAAATCAGAAAGGCTCCGTACAGCCATCCCATCCATTTCATACGAATCGGGATGAAGAAGTACAGCAGCACCTCCATATCCGGGTATGTCAGGGCAAAGGCCAGAAAAATGGACATGTTGACATAGTAAGTGCTGCAGTAGTACGGAATTGCCTGGATATTCAGCAGGGCCGACGGACTTCCCACCGCCATCAGCACCCCATACATCACACAGGCTCCGACCACCGTCAGAATCAGTCCGCCGAATATATATACATTGAAGAGGAAGTCTCCCCAGGTTCGTTCCAGCACCTTGGCAATGCTGTAGTAGAAAAACAGCATGATAATGGTGAAGAAATCAAGCGACTCCGGCGGGATCAGAACCCAGGTAACCAGACGCCAGATCTGGCCGTGCTGAAAGATCATCGCCGGATCCAGCGTGAAGTATGAAAGGACCCGCGGGGCAGCAAACTGGCAGAGATATCCGAATACATACGTTGCAATGACAACCAGCGAAAGGTTTCGGATCGCATACCGGCCGAACCTTCGTTCCATCTTTCTGAGAAGCTTCATCTGTCTGACTCCATTTCTTTTTACAAAACTCTTACGCCATTATAATAAAAAACGGCGGGATGAAAAGCATCTCGCCGCTCTTTACACAAAATAAACACATATTTACAGATAGACATCCTTCAGACTGGACATCCTTGCACCCATGTTTCGCAGCATCAGATCGAGGAGGGTCATCGCCGTCATGCATTCAACCACGACCGCAGCCCGCGGGACGATGACCGGATCATGCCGGCCGGTGATCCGAAGCGTATGAACCGCTCCATCCTTTCCCAGCGCCTGCTGCTCTCTCGCAATCGATGGGGTCGGTTTGAAATATGCCCGGACGACCAGCTGCTCTCCATCGCTCATCCCGCCCAGGATGCCGCCTGCATGGTTGGTCAGCCTGCGCACTGTCCCGTCTTCCGCCGCCCCGAACTGATCGTTGTCCTCATGCCCGGCTAAGGACGACACCGCAGTCCCGTCCCCGATCTCCACGGCCTTCACAGCCCCGATCGAGAACAGCGCATGTCCCAGAAGGCCGTCCAGCTTGTCAAACACCGGTTCTCCAATCCCGGCAGGAAGCCCGTCAACCCGGCATTCCACGACACCCCCTGCGGAATCAAGTCTGCTCATGCAGTCATTCAGATAGGCCTCCGCCTGCTTCTCCGCCTCTGCATCCGGCATCTGGAGCGGGCTTTCCGAAAGATGCGCCATATCCATCCGTCAGGGCTGCAGGCCACAGGCCCGATGGACGTGACATAAGCCCGGAGCGTGACGCCGAGTTCTGCGAGAACCTTTGCGGCGACCGCGCCGGCCATCACCCTGGCGGTTGTCTCTCTTCCGGAGGATCGTCCGCCTCCTCTGTAGTCCCGAAACCCAAACTTCCGGTCAAATCCAAAATCTGCATGTCCTGGCCGGTAGATATCCTTCAGATTTGAATAGTCCTTTGAATGCTGGTCTTTATTCTCAACGAAAAGCGCGATCGGTGTTCCCTCAGTCTGCCCTTCAAAGACACCTGAAAGGATCCGGACCCTGTCAGCTTCGTTCCGGCTGGTCGTAAAACGACTCTGGCCTGGCTTTCTCCGATCCAGATACTGCTGGATATCCTGCTCCCCGAGCAGCAGTCCGGCCGGACAGCCGTCAATCACGCAGCCGATTCCGGCTCCGTGGCTCTCGCCCCAGGTTGTGACCCTGTAGAGCGTTCCGAATGTTGAACCTGCCATTCAGCTTTCCCCCTGCTCCTGCGGCGTCTCCCCGGCAGACTGCGGAGTCTCGGAGATCATGATGCAGTTCGGTGTCTCCACGTACTGCTGTTTCCCTCTCATGACCGCGTTCCCTTCTCATAGTCAACCGTAAAGAACCGCATATAGTTCGACTCATGGCAGAGGACAATCAGCGTCTTCTCATCCGGCAGTACGTCGATGTCCTTCGGGTACCCCCCGGAAATCGGAAGAATCAGCACTTTGGAAAGCAAGCCTGTTTCCTGGTCAATACGGAAAATACCGACCGTGTTTTCACCTGCACTCGATGTATACAGATACTTTCCGCTCGGAGAAACTTTCAGCGCACAGCTGGCGCTCGATCATCCTTGTCGTCCATGATGCTTGTCACGCGCTGCACAAGCTCGAACATCGGATTGGCCTCCCCATTATATGAATAGACGAGAATCTGATTCAGAATCTCACAGTTGACATACGCAAAGCGTCCATCCTTTGAGAAACACATCAGCCTCGGTCCGGAGTCAAGGGGGAACCGCAGAATATCATACAGGTGCAGCTTTCCTGTCACGGGTGTAACCTTATAAATCTTCGCCTGGTCAATCCCGTTGTCCACCGCGACAAGGTAACGGTCATCCGGTGTCGGAATCACACAGCTGACGTGCGGCCGGAAGGAACGTTCGGCGACAGAACCCAGTCCCTGATGGAACACACCGTCCAGCACAGAGCCGAGCCGCCCATCCCTGTGGGTATGAACGACCGTCACCTTCCCGTCATGGTACCCGCCGACAAAGAGAAACTTACCGGACACGTCCGTGGAAAGATAGCACCCCCTCATCCCGTCAATATCAACCTTGTTGATCGGCGTCAGCCCGCCGTCCTGCTCGATTTTCAGCACCTCCACTCCCTCATCCGCGATGGAATAGAGATAGTTTCCCCGGCGTGACTTGGTAATATAGGACGAATTGTGCACCGGAACGACATTCCGCTCTGTCAGGCGCCTTGTTTCATTGTCAATGTCATAGACATGAATTCCAATGCTCGATCCGTGCGTGTAGGTTCCGACATACGCAACATACTTCTTTTCGTTGTTCATCTTGGAAGCCCTCCTGCTGCGTCCATGATACCATTCCGCCATATCTGTGTAAATGTTCTGTCTCTGTAAATTTTTAATAGATTCCATTGACACTGCGTATAAATCCCGTATAATCGGTTAAGGCATCTGAAATCCAGTTTTACTGGATTTTGAGTTTACATCATATGGATGAGAGGCACTCATGGATATCGGGAAAAAAATCCGCCGCCTGCGCCTTGAGAAAAGCCTGACGCAGGAAGAGCTGGCAGACCGGACAGAATTATCGAAGAGCTTCATCTCCCAGGTGGAGCGGGAACAGACTTCCCCTTCTATTGCAACGCTTGTGGACATCCTGCAGGCACTTGGAACGAACCTGAGAGATTTCTTTAATGATGAAACGGACAGCCAGATTGTTTTCCGAAATGCTGATTTCTTCGAAAAGGTTGACGATGAACTGAAGAACCGGACCGAATGGATCATCCCGAATGCCCAGAAGAACAGGATGGAGCCCATCCGCGTGACACTGGAGCCGGGCGGGCGGACCAATCTTGATAACCCGCATGAGGGTGAGGAATTCGGATATGTACTCTCCGGCATCATCACGATCCATATCGGGCAGCAGTCCTGCCGGGCCAGAAAGGGGGAGACGTTTTACTTTCGCTCCTCTGCGCCTCACTACATTGAAAACAAAGGAAAAAATCAAGCAACACTGATCTGGGTGTCTACTCCTCCTGAATTCTGAATGATTCCCACAATGGTTCCGGAGCGGAGGGCTCCATGATAATAGAAGAGGATTCCAGCATGAGCAACAGATTGATTGACCTTCAGCACATCACAAAATCATTTGACGGACAGATGGTCCTGGATGACCTGAATCTGTATATCCGTGAGAACGAGTTTCTGACACTTCTGGGTCCTTCGGGCTGCGGGAAAACCACAACGCTCCGGATCATCGGAGGCTTTGAGCAGCCTGACAGCGGAAAGGTCATCTTTGACGGAAAAGACATCACCACACTCGCGCCGAACAAACGGCAGCTGAACACGGTCTTCCAGAAATATGCGCTCTTCACGCATATGAACATCGCGGACAACATCGCGTTCGGGCTCCGGATCCGAAAAAAGCCGGAGGACTACATCCGGGAAAAAGTCAGATATGCGCTGCGTCTCGTAAACCTGGAAGGATTTGAGAACCGTAGCCGGATTCCCTCTCCGGCGGCCAGCAGCAGCGGATCGCCATTGCGCGCGCCATCGTAAATGAGCCGAAGGTGCTTCTGCTTGACGAACCGCTCGGTGCACTCGATCTCAAACTTCGCAAGGATATGCAGTATGAACTGATCCGCCTGAAAAACGAGCTTGGCATCACCTTCATCTATGTCACCCATGACCAGGAGGAAGCGCTGACAATGTCAGACACGATTGTCGTTATGAATCAGGGTTATATCCAGCAGATCGGGACACCGGAGGACATCTACAACGAGCCGACGAATGCGTTTGTCGCGGACTTCATCGGCGATTCCAACATCGTCGATGCCACGATGGTGAAGGATAAGCTGGTGGAGATCTTCGGCACCCGGTTTGCCTGTGTTGATACAGGCTTCGGCATCAACAAGCCTGTTGACGTTGTCATCCGTCCGGAGGATCTGGAGCTGTACGCACTTCCGGACGCGGTCACGGCAGGCTCTCCGGAATATGAGAAGGTTGCCGACAAGGCTCGTGAGCTGAACCCCGGCTTTCTTGAGGGAACCGTGACCGACCTGATCTTCAAGGGTGTCCATTACGAGATGGATGTCGAGGCGAACGGCTTTACCTGGCTGGTACATTCCACAAAGCTTTTCCCGGTTGGCAGCAGAGTTCTGATGAATCTGGACCCGTTCAATATCCAGATCATGAACAAGCCGGAGTCTGAGGACGAGCAGGCGGTCAATTCGACCGACCTGTAAGCTCTGCCTGCTTTCGGCAGAATCTTTTACATAGTAGTCTTCTTGTTTGCAGCGGGTGAACGATATGAAGAAAAAAAACAATGTGCTTCTGACTGGTCCGTATCTGATATGGACAGTTGCATTTATTGTCATCCCCCTGATTCTGATTGTCTATTACGGATTCACGGATGAAAACCACAGGTTCACGCTGGATAATCTCAGCCGGATCACTGACCCGGTGACGCTGAAGGCGCTCCTGCTCTCCCTCCTGCTCTCGTCCTGTTATAATAGGATAAGCGATGCGGGTCTCTACGAGGTCAATGACAACTTCGTGG
The DNA here is from genome assembly GCA_900555005.1 of uncultured Lachnospiraceae bacterium. The sequence continues at coordinate 12,960 of USJM01000029.1, forward strand.
TCACTGCCGACCCCCTCCACCTGCAGGCGCAGCAGCCTCTGCACAATATGCCTATGCCCATGGATGGGTATGCCGACAGCCTTTTCATCCTGAGGGGTGAGGAACTGGTGGTGGCGCAGATAACCGTTATCCCCGAGGATACGATAGATAGCGTGTGGGTGAAGGTGGCACACGACCAGATGGTCATGGGCTGGACACACGAGCGCGAACTGCTTTCGGGCGTGGTGCCTGATGACCCCATCAGCCGCTTCATCTACATCTTCAGCCTTCGCCATCTGCCTTTTTTCGTGTGTCTTATTGCGCTGGCTCTGGTGCTGATAGTAGCCCGCGGTGTGCGGCATGCCCGTTCGCGGGTGTTCCTGCTCAATGATATAGCATCTGTCTATCCCACATTGCTCACC
>USJM01000030.1 GCA_900555005.1 uncultured Lachnospiraceae bacterium
TGCGTGTTGGAGAATAAAAAACCCGCTGTGTTGGGGCGCGGCGGGCCGCTCCCGGAGCGAAGATGCCCGATTGACGGCGACCGGATCAAGAACTGCATCCACTGCAAGACCTGCTCCATCATGAGCGGATTCGGCGGCGCAGGCGCATTCTCCGACGGAAAGTACAACATTACAAATGAGTTCGGCGGCACGCTCTACGAGTACATCGGCCGGGAAAAGGCCATTGACCTGATGAAGTATGTCGACCAGATCAATATGGAGAACGGCGGCAGCCAGACGAAACTCTACTCGACAGGCAACTCGCAGCTCCGCACGCGCTGCCTGCAGAACGACATGCACCTGCTCTCCGCTTCCGTCCGTCATCTCGGGACGGACATCAACTACCAGGTGCTGGGCAACATTTACGACAAACTGAAGGACAAGGTGGACTTCTATTTTCATACGCCTGTCAGCAGCATCCGGGCGGATGAGCCCGGATTTACCATCCAGACGGAGCGGGGCTCATTCACGGCGGACGACTGCATCGTCTCCGTCGGACGATCCGGTTCCAAATGGATGGAAACGGTCTGCTCCGACCTGAATATTCCGACCAAATCGAACCGTGTCGATATCGGAGTCCGCGTCGAACTTCCGGCTCCGGTCTTCCAGAACATCACGGATGAGCTGTATGAGGGCAAGATCGTCTACAAGACAAAAAAATACCAGGATCTGGTGCGTACTTTCTGCATGAACCCCAAGGGCGCTGTCGTCACGGAGAACACCAACGGCATCGTCACGGTCAACGGGCACAGCTATGAGGATCCGTCCCGCCAGACAGAAAACACAAACTTCGCGCTTTTGGTCTCGAAGCACTTCACCGAACCTTTCACCGACAGCAACGGGTACGGCGAGAGCATCGCACGGCTGTCGAACATGCTGGGCGGCGGTGTCATGCTGCAGCGATTCGGCGATCTGATCCGCGGTCAGCGGAGTACGGCGAAGCGTATTTCCAAATCCTTCACGCACCCGACACTGGAGGCAGTCCCCGGAGACCTGTCGCTGGTCATCCCGAAGCGCATCCTGGACGACATCATCGAGATGATCTATGCCCTTGACAAGATTGCGCCAGGTACCGCAAGTGATGACACCCTGCTGTATGGCGTCGAGGTCAAGTTCTACAACATGACCGTCGATATCGACAACGATCTCCAGACCTGCCACAAGGGTCTGTTTGTGATCGGGGACGGCAGCGGAGTCACGCATTCCCTTTCACACGCCTCCGCAAGCGGCGTGTATGTTGCAAGATACATCGCAGATCACCAGAAGGAATCCAAACAATCGTGAATACAAATACAGAAAACAAAGAAAAAGAAATAGAGGCAGCGGCAAATACGGCTGTCCCCCAGGACAGCACATCGGAACCGATCGACTTTACCTACATCGAGAACGCCAGAAAGCCGGTCGGCGAGCTGGGCGGAACAGTGCTGGACGACATGAACGAGAGTCATGCCGCCCTTACCGAATGGGGCTTTTCACACCTTCATTTTGGGAGCACCGTCCTTGACGTGGGCTGCGGCGGGGGCAATGCGCTCCGCCTCGCCATGCATCAGGATCCCGGTGCAGAATTCTTCGGCATCGATTACTCCGACGTATCAATTGAAAAGGCTACCTCTTTCAACGGGGAAGCCGTAATGAGCGGGCGGCTGAGCCTGAAGAAAGCCTCTGTCAGCAGTCTGCCCTTCAGGGACAGCTTCTTCGACACCGTCTACTCGGTTGAAAGCTACTTCTTCTGGCCGGATCTTCCCGGCGACATGAGGGAAATCTGCCGCGTCCTGAAGACCGGCGGCACCTTCGCCATCATCGTAGAAATGGTTGCCGGGGACATGAGCGATCGATTCGAGAAGATCACCGAGCACCTTCACATGAATGTACTTGCGCCGGAGCAGCTCGCTGAAGTCTACAGACAGGCCGGGTTCACCGACGTAACGTATGACTGGGACAAGGAAAAGGGCTGGCTGGTCATGCAGGGCAGAAAGGCCTGAGGCAGGCAGCGCGTATAAGATCACAGGACGGCCATGTGTCTGAAAAGAAATTGCTGAAACGGAGGGGATACAGATGAGGAAAGCTGCTGTTCTGTTTCCGGGAATCGGCTACGGCGTCGAGCGGCCGCTGCTCTACTATTCCGGAAAAATGGCAAGGGCACAGGGATATGATGTCATCCCAGTACCGTATTCAGGCTTCCCGAAAAAACAGGCAGGAAGTCACGATATGCTGCTGAAGGCATTTCAGGTCGGAAGGCAGGGGCGGAATCGCTTCTGGAGAACTCACAGCTGGAAGCCTACGACGACCTGATCTTCTTCTCGAAGAGCATCGGGACAGCAATCGGTGCGTCCTATGCCGATGACCACCACCTCGACCGGAAAGTCCGGCATATCCTGTACACACCCGTTGCCGAAACCTTTGATTTTCTGAAGGGCTCCGGAATCGCATTTCACGGCACAAAAGACCCCTGGGCGGAAAATGATGCCATCCTGAATGCCTGCCGCAAGTGCGACGTTCCGCTCTTTACCTTTGATGGTGCAAATCACTCTCTGGAGATCGGCGATTTCCGGACGGACATCCAGAATCTGGGACAGATCATGGAAACCGTCTGGGACTACCTCTTCTCGGGGATGTAAGCAAACTGCTCTTTGACAGCGATTCATGAATTTACAGGAAATTGTTTCACTATGAGTAAAAAAATCGTTCTGACCGGCGGCGGAACCGCCGGCCATGTTACACCGAACATTGCGCTGCTCCCGACGCTGAAAAAACTTGGGTATGAGGTCTCTTACATTGGCTCCTACAACGGAATTGAAAAGAAGCTGATCACAGAGCAGAGCATTCCATACAGCGGCATCGACTCCGGAAAGCTCCGCAGGTATTTTGACTGGAAGAATTTTTCCGATCCTTTCCGCGTCCTGCACGGCTACTTTCAGGCAAGACACATCCTGAAACGGACAAAGCCCGATGTTGTTTTCTCAAAGGGCGGCTTTGTCAGCGTGCCTGTTGTCCGCGCCGCCGCCAGCCTCCATATCCCGACCATCATCCACGAGTCGGACATGACACCCGGACTGGCCAACAGACTGGCCATCCCGGCAGCGCAAAAGGTCTGCTGCTCCTTTCCGGAGACCATGCAGTACCTCCCGAAGGACAAAGCTGTCCTGTCCGGCTCCCCTGTCCGTCAGGAGCTGTTTGCGGGTACCCGGGAAAACGGACTGCGGTTTACCGGGTTTCCGGATGACGGAAAACCCGTTCTCCTGGTCATCGGCGGAAGCCAGGGAGCGGCCTGCATCAACGCTGCACTGCGCGCCTGCCTCCCGGAGCTTTTAAAACAGATGCGGATCATCCATCTCTGTGGGAAGGGCAATCTGGATCCGTCCATCCGGCATCCGGGCGAATATGTCCAGTATGAGTATATCGAGAGCGAGCTCAAGGATCTCTTCGCGCTCGCCGACATGGTTCTCTCGAGAGCCGGTGCCAACGCAATCTGCGAGCTGCTCGCACTGCGCAAGCCGAATCTCCTGATTCCGCTCTCCGCGGCGGCCAGCAGAGGAGCCAGATCCTGAACGCGCGCTCCTATGAAAAACAGGGCTACAGCATGGTCCTGGAGGAGGAAAAGCTCACGCCGGAGATTCTGCCGGAGAAGCTTCAGGCTCTGTATGAAAACAGGCAGCGCTATATTGATGCCATGAGCAGCGCAGCCCAGAGCAATGCCATCGACATTATCTGCGGATTGATCGAGTCCTGCTCGAATGTCACATAAATGTGCATGATACATTTTCACTTCATTCGGAGGTTCTCTGTGCAGACCTCCGAATTTCTTTTTTCTGCCTCTGAAAGGGTTTACAGCCCGCATCCCAGATGATATAAATCCATCATTCCCAATTCACTTTTCTTTTACACCTCTCTTTGAAAGCCCCTCTGAGCATCCATCCGCTTCCATCACATGAAGATCTCCGGATCTCCGCCGGAAGGCCGATGGATCCTGATGTTTCTCCACGCTTCCAGCAGGTCTGTCTCCGGAGACGCATAAACCTCTTACGCTGATGTGTACAGGCACAGATCCGCCGTTCACTGCACAGGCATCTGAAGAGTCCCGCTCCGCAGAAAGATCCTGGCGGAAAATTCCAAAGAAAGGAGGCTCCCGTATGAACAGACTGGCTGCCCGTCTCACCCATTTCTCTTCTCTCGCGCGTTCTGCCGCCAGGAACTTCGTCCAGGATGAGGACGGTGTCACCGTTGTTGAAATCATCCTGGTACTCGTTGTTCTGATTTCACTCGTTGTCATCTTCCGAAAGCAGCTTACGAATATTGTCAAGGACATCCTTGACCGGGCTGCAAGAGACGCCAGAGGCGTCTGATGGCACTTCACCCCACACGCCGGCAGATTGCCGGAAGTGTCTGAGAACGCATCCTGATATGCGTAACCGGAGGGCATATGAGGCGCTCACGTGCGGTTATCACCGTTTTTTTCAGTCTTCTGAGTATTCTGTTTCTCAGTCTGATGTTCACATGCGCCGAGGCGGTCCGATATCGCGGTGCGCGCGCGCACTGCGCCAATCTGACGGCGGTCGGCAACTGGTCGGTATTCTCCGGGTTTGAGAACCGGCTGCTTGAAAAATTCGACCTGTTCGGCATCCACAGCGCGGGAGGCGGTACAAGCCTGTCCATCCCGAAGCTGAATGAATCCTTGAAATCCTGGATGGACGAAAACGCTGATGTCCGGGGATCGATCAGCGAAAAGCTGCCCGGGCTGACATTTGACCCCTTCCAGGTAACAGTCCAATCGACCGAGATCACCGCGTATGCTCTTCTCTCAGACAAAAGAGGCGCGTATTTCTACCAGCAGGCAGTAGATTTCATGCATGAAACTGCATGGATGAACGCGCTTGGCAAGCTTTCAGACGCTTCAAAATCCGCAAAAGACGCACAGGAGGCATTGAAAACCTATGAACAGTCAAAAAAAGACGCTGACAAAAAGGCTAAGCAGCTCAGGGAGAAGACAAAGCAGCTTGAAGGGACCCTCAAGGCCGATCCGGATGCCGGTTCTTCTCCGGCGGGCTCCGTCGTCATCATCGGCCCGAACGGTTCCGCCTCTGTGGGATCCTCCTCCGGCGGTCTGTCTCCTTCTCAGCAGCAGATGAAGGCGGAAAAAGAAAAAGCCTCCCGGGTCAAAAACCCCCTCTGGAAGATGATCGCGCTCAGCTGGAAGAATGTTCTTCCGCTTGTCTGCGGAGATCTGGACGTCTCCGCCGGAAAACTTCCCGGAAAGGAACTTCTGTCCAAACGTCGGAAAGAGTCCGGTACGCTCGACCTTGAGCAGAAACGCGGCGGCACGGCGGATAACCTGCTCTTTCGGGAATACCTGCTCGATCATTTTCCAAGATGGCATTCCGACGAGCCGGCAGCCCGCCTGAAGTATCAGATTGAATATCTCATCAGCGGGACTGCCTCCGACTCGAAAAACCTGAAAAACACCGTAAAACGGCTGATCCTTCTTCGCGAGGCATACAACTATCTTCATCTTCAAAAAGACCCGAAGGCACTGAAAGAGACTTCCACCCTTGCTGCTCTGATCCTGGGCTGGACCGGCAATGCTGCCCTGATTGAATCCTTCCGGGAGCTGCTCGTGTTCTACTGGGCATACGGAGAATCTCTGTACGATGTCCGGATTCTGATGCACAAGGGCAAGGTTCCCCTGATCAAGACCGCTGCTGACTGGCACGTCCCCTTACGCCAGCTCCATGACCTTCCGTCACGGCTGGAGAAGGCTGACCGGACATCCGGAAGAGGGCTTGCCTATGCTGATTACCTGCGGCTTCTTCTAAATATGCAGTCTGTAAAGGTTCAGAAAGAGCGGGCTCTCGATCTTCTCGAACTCAATCTGCAGAGTGAGGAAGGCTGCGAGACGTTCCGGGCAGATACCTGCGTCATCGCCATGAAGAATGTCTGTACATTCCGCATCCGTCCCGTCTTCTCTGCCATTCCGAGGGCTTTCCTTGGTACAGGCTTTTCCGGCGGAGAGATCCGGATTGAAGGCGGATTTGCATACTGATGAGGCTTTCCGGCCGCCAGACCGCACCCTGTTTCTGTCCCATCAACACTGACCACGCAAGTGAGGTGAGAAAGGATGTCCTTTCCAGGCAGAATCCAATCCGAATTACAATTATGTGTTCTCAGTCCCCTCTCCATCCCATCTACAGGCGGCAGCTCTGCACGCCAGGCTGAGAACCCAGACAAATCTGCCATGCTGACGCCGGCTGCAAAGAATCAATGCAGCTGCGGAAGCATTCAACCAACACACTCAGGAAAGGAAAACGCACTCTCTCCCACAATAAAGCGGTCAGGATTCCCCTCAGTCCGCCGGGTTGAACCGCGCCGAAGAAGGACATCCTCTCCCGCCTCACTTACAGTTGAAGCCGCACTGGAACTTCCCCTGTTTTTCCTTTGCATGATGCTGATTCTGCACCTGTCCGTCGTTTTCAGAGCCGCTGCGGAATTCTCCGGAAGAATGACCCAGGCAGCGGAACAGCTGTCCTTATTCGCCTACTCCCGTGCCTATGAGGACTCCAACCACTGCTTCGAGGAGCGCTCTCCGATGTCTGGGTACACAGCCAGGTCATCCCCAAGGCTGCAGACAGGGAGGCCATCCAGCATCCCTCTTTTCTGCTCTCATCCTTTCTGAAGGAGGACAGCCGCATATCCCTTGTCCTCACCTATCAGATCAAAGCACCCGTTTCGGTCATCCGGCTTCCCTGGAAAGTCTTTGTTCAGAGATCACCATTCGCGGCTTTACCGGCCGCAAAGGAGTCTCGGGCGAGAAAGGCGGTGAAGACAGTGTAGAGGAAACCCGGGAGGTTTATGTGACGGACTCCGGTACGGTCTACCACACAGATGCCGACTGCTCCCACCTGAAACTGACGGTCGCGCAGATCACGCGTCCGCAGCTGAAAACCGTCCGGAATTATAAGGGGTCAATCTACAAAAGCTGCCGGTACTGCGGCTCGAAGAATCCCGGAAGCAGCACCGTTCTTGTGAATCCCTACGGCGATGCCTGGCACACCAGCTCCGCCTGTCCGGGACTGAAGAGAAGCATCCGGACTGTCCATGCGGATGATGTCCATGACCTGCGTGAGTGTCTGGACTGTGCGAAAAGGAGGACTGCGGCATGACCTGGAACCTGCTGATTTCCTATCTCGCAGCCCTGGTCTATCTCCTTCTGAGCGCCAGAAGCGACCTGAAGTACCGTTCGATCTGCCCACTTTACGCCATCCTGACCGCTGCCGCAGCGCTGCCCTTCAATCTGTTGACCGGGCTGTACCCGCCGGCGGAGCTTGTATATCTGCTTGTCGGCGGCGCTTTCCTGTTTCTGATCTCCTTTGCCAGCCACTTTGCTCTGGGGGCTGGAGACTGCTTTGTCATCACCGCCTGCGGCTTTCTGATCGGTTTCTCCGAAGAGATTGCCTGCATGACTTCAGGTTTCCTGCTTTGCGCCATCTGGTCTTTCTCCCTTCTTCTGCGGAAAAAAGCAGGCAGAAAGGACTCGCTTCCATTTCTGCCCTTCCTGTTTGCCGGGCACCTGACTGTCTTCACGCTCAATCTGATCACCTGAGGATCCAATTCATGCCGAAACTGTTTTCTGTACCTTTTATCTTTGCCAAAACACGCCTTTCCGCAGTCTTCACCGTGGAAGCCGCCCTTCTGATGGCCCTGATCCTTCCTGTCCTGCTCAGTCTGATCTATATGGGATTCCTGGACCATGACCGCGGTGTCCTGCAGGGCGCTGCCTGCGAGGCTGCCTCCCTGGCCGACAACAGTGCTCCGGATAAAGCCCGTGAGAAAAAACTACGTACCCTCACAGAAGAAATCGGAAAGGATGCCGTTCTTGTGTCCCGCAGCCTGGAGTCTTCTTTTTCACTCAGCAAAGATCTTGTTCAGGTTTCCTACACAGGAAGCATGAAGGTCCCTGGCCTTCTTCCTCGGCTTTTCGGCAGGGAAACGCTCTCGACCGGGCGGACCTTTTCAAGGAAATTGTTTTCTCCCGCTCCCGTCATCCGGAAAATCCGGGGACTGCGGTATCTCAGCTCCAGGCTGAACGGAAAAGAGGCTGCATCGTGAATATCACCGTTATCAAAGAAACAGACCAGACATACCTCTCGCTGGACGGATTTGATCCACAGGAATATGGCTATGCAGTCAACATGGCACAGAACTGTCCCCTCGAAAGCCTTCTGCCGATCCATATCTTTTTCTGCGACGGAAAAAGTCTTGTTCGCTACCGCATCACCGGTTTTACATCCCTGTCAGAACGCTTCAGTGACAGCCCGCTTCGGCTGTCTGACATCCGAAACATCCTCTATACACTCCGCGATATCTGCCAGCGGCTTCCGGAATATCTGCTTGCTTCAGAGGACCTTCTCCTCGATCCGGAGAAGCTGTTCATTCGTCCCGGCAGCAGTAAGATCCATGTATGCTATATCCCGGGTCTCCCAACCGTACTTTCCTCCAGCCGGATGCTGCTTGCAGAATTTCTTCTGAAACGTACCGACCATGCGGACCAGGACGCCTCCGCCCTGGTATACCGGTTCTATGATCAGGTATCAGAAAACAACCAGTCTTTGTCTGATGCGCTCTTCCAGACGCTCCGGATTCCGCCCGGTTCCGGCCTGAATCCGGAATCTGCCGCTTCTTCCACCCCGATGACGGGCTGCCCACCCAGAGAAAGTTCCGCACCTGTTTTTCAGAACCCTTCTGAATCCAACGTTTACACAGCGCAGACCTCTCATGCAGCGAAACCTTCCTCCGTCCCCCGCCCCCGGCCATCCTCCCCAGGTTCTGACTGCCCGGCGCCCCGGCCTGCGGTTCCGAAGGTCATCCGGGAAAGGCTGGCACATGACCGGAAAAACCTGATCCTGCTGCTTCTGGCCGCCTCCCTGCTTGGCATCAGCTGCGCAGTTGCTCTGAAAATGGACGCTGCACAGATCGGCGGAATCGGATTTCTGACTGCCTCCGTCATCTGGCTCGTCAGACAGCAGCAGGTCAAAAAGAGAAGTGAGCTCCAGAATATCTGGTCCGATGAGGAACAGGAAATGGAAGACGATGATACGTTCTACCGCTCTCTTCTGAGCGAAGTGTATGCGGATCAGTCCCCCTCCGCTGGTACTGCTCAGCGAAGCGGCCCGCCTTTTCCCGGAGAAGGCATTCAACAGGTCTTCCGCTTTTCCCAGGAGGCAGCACCCCGCAGGATCCTACGTCCTTCCTGCGAATGCTGCGCTGTCGGGCTCAATCTGCCTTCAAAGCCTCTCCCCCGAACAATACAATGACATCCCGGTCAGCAGGCGGCTTCTCATCATCGGAAAGAGTCCCAGAGAGTGTGATATCTGTCTGAAGTCCGACACCGTGAGCCGGATTCATGCCAGAATTGAACGCGTCTCGGACACCTATTATCTGACCGATCTGTTCTCCACGAATGGCACCTTCCTGGATGGCCGCAAGCTGGAGCCCAACCATGCTTCCCCCATCCCGCCTGGCGCGGAGATCCGGATCGCCGGGTACCGTTACCGTGCAAATCTGTAAAGGAAAGCGGTTCACCACCGGAAGCAAACGTGCTATCATGGCGCTATGAATGAGCTGATCTATTTTTTCAAAACCAGAAAAAAGGCAAACCTGACCATCGTCATCATCAATGTCGTGGTCTACATCGTCCTTGCCTGACAGGGGACCCGTCTGACTCCGCATTCATGCTGAGACACGGCGCCTGTTATCTCCCTGCTGTCTTGAACGGTGAGTACTACAGGCTGTTTACCTCCATGTTCCTGCACTTTGGTTTTTACCACATTGTCTACAACATGCTGAGTCTGATCTTTCTCGGCGACATTCTGGAGACCATCGCAGGACCTGTCCGCTACCTGATCATTTATCTGGCCGGCGGAGCCGGAGGCAATCTTCTGTCACTGGCTGTCAGCATGAGAACCGGGAGCTACGCTGTCTCAGCAGGCGCCTCCGGTGCAATCTTCTCCGTTATCGGGGCACTGCTTTACATTGCCCTGCGAAACAGAGGCACCTTCGGAGAACGGAACATGAAAAAGCTGGTCTTCATGGTCGTCCTGATGATCATGCAGGGAACGGTTGACAAAGGTGTTGACGGTTCCGCCCATCTTGGAGGACTGATCAGCGGTTTTCTTCTGGGCATTCTTCTTTACCATCAGAAAAGGAGCACAAAATATGAAAGACTGTAACTGCATCTTCTGTAAAATCGCCAATGGAGAGATTCCTCGGCCACCCTCTATGAGGATCCGGATTTCCGTGTCATTCTTGACCTGAACCCCGCCTCAAAGGGGCACGCGCTGGTTCTTCCGAAGGAACACTACGCGAACGTCTTTGAACTTCCCGAGGACCTTGCCGGAAAGGCTTTTGTAGTCGCAAAGAAGGTTGCTTCAAGGCTGTCGGAAGGCCTCGGAGCGATCGGCTTCAATATCGTCCAGAATAACGGAGAGCCGGCAGGGCAGACGGTTTTTCATTTTCATATCCACCTGATCCCCCGCTATGAGGGTGACAGTGTGCATGTCGGCTGGAAGCCCGGCACACTGACCGATGAGGACCGGAAGGAAATTCTGGATCTCTTTGAATAACAGGTACGGCGCTGATTCATACCAACGGAGGGAAGCTGTCTATGGAGAACCGAACGATTGACCTGCTGCCCATGGTCAGAAGAATGGGGCGGACGACCATTCAAAGTGGAAAACTCTATCTGTTCTGGACAGCCTCCGGGATCGATTTCTGCTTCCGCGGAGAACGCATCAGCGTGGTCTTTACGGCTGGTTTTACCTCTATGGAACAGTGGATCTCGATGGAGCTGGATGGTTTCTTCCTGCTCCGCATGCCGCTTCACCGCGGCGAAAACCAGATCGACCTTCTACAGGGACTGGACGCCGGTGTGATGCACCGGATCCGCCTCTTCCGAGAGGTCCAGATGATTCCGGATGACAATGCCTGCTTTCTGACTCTGGACTGTCTCCAGTATGAGGGAGAGATCACTGCTCCCCCGGAATCCAGCCTGACCATTGAATTTGTAGGCGACAGCATCACCAGCGGGGAGGGCAGCTGCGGCGCCCAGATGGAGGAAGACTGGATCAGTCCGTATTTCGGTGTAGAAAACAACTACGCCCGGATGACAGCCGACATCCTCAATGCCAGGTTCAGCTGTATCTCCCAGAGCGGGTGGGGCGTTGTGTCTGATTACCAGAATAATCCGCACTGTGTCCTTCCGCGCTTCTATGAGCAGATCTGCGGTGTCACATGCTGCCGGGAGAATATCCTGGCGCATGCCCATGACATGTTTGATTTCTCTGCCGACCCTTCCGACATTGTCGTTGTAAATCTTGGTACCAATGACGACGGAGCCTTTCACGCAGACCCCTACTTTGATCCGGAGACAATGTCTGTTTTCTGCCAGCGGCTCGATGAGTTTGGGCGTCCCCAGATGAAGGATGCGGAGCGGCTTCAGGGGGCTATCGTCGCATTTCTTCAGAAAATCCGCAGGTGCAATCCACATGCGCAGATCATCTGGTGTTATGGGATGCTGGGAGACTTCCTGTCCCATGAAATCGCCGGCGCCGTGCGTACATACCGCACAGAATCCGGCGACACGGACACCCATTTTCTGCTTCTTCCTCCGACAAAGCCAGGCATGTTCGGTGCCCGGCAGCATCCCGGGCGTGCTGCGCATCAGGCAGCCGCACAGATTTTGTCATCCTATATCCGGCAGCTGCGGGGCTAATCGGTCTGCCGCCCCATACCTGCTGCCGTTTTCTATTACGGTTCGCTTTTATTGTTCATTTTATTGTTCTTTTTTCTGTCTTTCTGCCCTCTCCGGCTCTTATCTTTTCCGGCGCCTGCCGGCTCCCTTTCTCTTCCCTTTCATCCGTCAGCCCCGGCTCGTCCGTTCAGCCCCGGAGGTACCTTCTTATGGATCAGAAACGCTTTCAGGAATGCCGCAGCCAACTTATGGATCGCATCGAAGTGACCCGTGATCTGTCTGATGCGGAAATCTATGCCATCATTGACGAGTTGATCGAGGAAAGTGATCCGCGCAGAAGAATGCGCCTCTCTGACCGCTGGGAAATGCGCAGGGAGCTGTTCAATTCAGTCCGCCGACTCGATGTCCTTCAGGATTTCATCGATGACGATTCCGTCACGGAAATCATGGTCAACGGCCTTCAGAGCATCTTTATTGAACGCTCCGGCCGCCTGTTCCGCTGCCCCGAGCATTTTTCGTCACAGGAAAAGCTCCAGGATGTCATACAGCGCATCGTCGCGCTCTCCAACCGTGTGGCAAATGAGGCTGTCCCGATTGTCGATGCCCGTCTGGAGAACGGCGCACGCGTAAACATTGTCATGAATCCCGTTGCTGTCGACGGACCCGCCATCACAATCCGGAGATTTCCCGACCACCCCATCTCCATGCAGCAGCTGATCGAATGGAACTCTGTCTCCCGGGAGGCGGCCGACTATCTGAAAAAACTGGTGACAGCCGGCTACAACATCTTTATCTCCGGCGGAACCGGATCCGGAAAAACGACATTTTTAAACGCACTTTCCAACTTCATCCCGAAAGATGAACGGATCATTACGGTCGAGGATAATGCAGAGCTTCAGATCCAGGGTGTACGGAACCTCGTCCGGCTGGAAGCACGCCGGCCAAATGTTGAGGGCGGCGGGGAAGTCACCATCCGTGATCTGATCAGGGCGTCCCTGAGAATGCGTCCGAGCAGGATAATAGTAGGGGAGGTACGACGCGCCGAAACCATCGATATGCTCCAGAGTCTCAACACCGGTCATGACGGCAGCCTCAGCACCGGTCACGGAAACAGTCCGCAGGACATGCTTTCACGCCTTGAAACCATGGTTCTTATGGGCTTGTCCATTCCAATCCCTGCAATCCGCAGACAGACCGCGTCCGGCATCGACATCATGGTGCACCTCTCCCGCATGCGTGACAAAAGCCGGAAGGTTCTGGAGATTCTTGAAATAGATGGGTTGACATTCCCTCCGGCGAAATCCGGACGCACCCGCTCTTTGAATTCGAAGAAAGCGGATGGACAAAGACGGCAGACTGACCGGCAGGCTCCGAAAGGTCGATGTCTGTCCCATACTCAGAAGCTTCACCGGGCCGGCATCCGTGCTGAAGATATGTAGACGGTGTATACACAGAAAGGAGTGGATCCCCATGCCCGAGCGCTCCCGAAGTATTCTGAAGAACAGCTCTCCTCCCCAAAGGTTCCGGCAAGCCGAGAACCGCGGCAATCCATATCCAGCC
>USJM01000031.1 GCA_900555005.1 uncultured Lachnospiraceae bacterium
CTAAACGAAACTCGTACATAACCCCCAGCCTGCTGCTGGCTCTTGCAGCCGCGCAGACGCCGGCTGCAGCAACCAGAGCCGATCACCTGAACACGGTAACATCCGGCATCCTGAGATACTCTGACTCAGGTCATGATGCATCCGGCCATGCCAACGCAGCACGCAGCACAACATCGGCACAGCGCAGTGACTCTGCTGCGCCGGCACAGGCTGATGCACCCGATCAGGTTCACGCTCCGGCTCAGGCTGATGCATCCGGCCGGACCAGTGCCGCGTCTCAGACTGGCACATCTGCCTGGCCTGCATCCACTTCTGTTTCGTCTGCGTCAGACATAGAAAGGCTGGTGAATCCCCTTTCGGACGGTTTCAAAGGCTCTGAGGGATATGTCGGTACAGATGTCCCGGCATTGCCAGGTCTCAATCGCACGGAAGAAACAGAGGCCGGTCCTGCAATGCCTGCAAAGGACGGGCAGTCCGCTTCCGGGAAGGACTCCGCCGAGGCGGATGATACGCCTGCTGCGGAAGCCTCCACAGAGACTGAAGTGCCTTCCACGCCTGTTCCGCAGGACAGTGGCGTAATCGGCGAGGATGCTGAGACAGAATCCAATGACGCTCAGACGGCAAATGGCTTCTTCCAGTCTCCCGACATCGAAGGCTATAACGACGCCCGCATCTCGCTCTACGACTATCGCATGCTGCGGGATTATCCGCTGCCTTCTCTTCCCCGGGATCTGCACACCCTTTATGATCAGCTCCGGAATACCGTCGCCGGTTATTCCGGCACCTGGTCCGTCTATGTGGAGGATCTTTCAACCAGGCAGGCACTGATCGTCGGTGATCAGCCGATGAAGTCCGCTTCCGTCATGAAGCTCTTCGTCATGGCAGCGGTCTATGAGCAGATCGACAACGGTAAAATAGAACGCACCGACGAGGTCGTATCGCTTCTTCACGATATGATTTCGAATTCCTCCAACGAAGCTGCCAACCGGCTTCTCCTGCTCCTCGGAAAAGGCGATTACGCAAAAGGAGTTCGCGCGGTAAATAGATACATTTCCTCGCACGGTTACAGCAAGGATACCCGCGAGTACAATGGCTTTGAGGATGACGCAGCTATCGTGGATGGCAGCCATTTCAACCAGATCAATGCCAAGGACATCGGACTTCTCCTTGAACATGTGTACAGTCGGTCATTCATATCCCGGAATGTTTGCAACGAAATCGAGGACATGATGCTGAACCAGGCAACCCGCTACAAAATTCCGCGGGGACTTCCGGACGATGTCGAGGTCGCCAACAAAACAGGTGAGATGGATACCGTCGAGAATGATGCCGCCCTTGTCTTCGGCGGACGGACGGATTTTATTCTTGTCGTCCTCTCGGAGGACTGGGACAGCAAAAACACGGCCCAGGAGGAGATTCAGGATCTGGCAGGCATGGTCTACAATTACCTGAACTGAGCAACCATTCAGGCACGCCGCCCGGATGAATTTCTGGCAAAGCAGACCTCCCCGCATCCTGCGAAAGCCAAACACAGAATCAGGATCAGTTCCAGAAAGGAGCATCTTTATGAGAATCTGGGCGAAGGAATGGCAGAACAGCCATCTGCTGAGGGATCTGACCATTGAAGACACAAGCGACGAAACACGCACCCACAAGGTGCTTTACGCCATCGACGAGATCTGCGAGAAATTCGACCTCCAGCACCCGATCTGGCTTGACTCCACGATCCGCGATTTCCAGCGGCATGCAAGATGCCGGTTCGGGAAGGATGCCTTCACAGAAGACGTTCCCTTCGACTACCTGGAGATCCAGGTGCTGGAGGAGGATCACTAAGACGATGCACTGAGCCGTTCTCTATCCAGTCAGCAGACTGATTTTGCCGCCTTCAGAAAAAGCGCCGCCGCAAACTTCGCGGTGGCGCTTTTTCTGTTTACATGCTCCCTTCATGCCCATCTGCATGTGGTACTTTTCTCTGACTGCAAGTACTTCTCCTGCCAATCATTAATCGCTGCAAATATCCGTATTGTTCATGGAGAACCGGTGTCTGTCCTGCTCCCTCACTTACTGTGCGAGATCGCTCATCAGCGCTTCTACAAGCCTGACACTGTGCTCCGCAGCCTTCTTCTCAAAGGTCGCATAATCGACATAGGCGGAGTTATCCGCTTTGTCCGAGATCGCCCGGACGATGATGAATGGAACACCATTCAGGTACGCCGTCTGTGCGATACCGGCTCCCTCCATCTCCGTGCACCAGCCGTGGAAGGCCTTGATGATCTGATTCTTCTGCTCCTGGCTTGAGACGAACTGGTCGCCGCTGCAGATTCTGCCGCGCCAGACCGTGATATCCGGATTCACACGATTGCAGGCTGCCTTCGCCTTCTCCGCGAATGTCTCATCTGCCGGAAATGAAAAGACCCTCATCTGCGGAATCTGCCCGAGTGCATACCCGAACTCCACAGCATGACGTCGTGGTGGACGACGTCAGTCGAGATGACGATGTCGCCAATGTTAATCTCTGCATTCAGGGACCCCCCGACCCCTGTGTTGATGATCCCGTCCACACCAAAATCATCAATCAGAATCTGAGTGCAGACAGCCGCGTTGACCTTGCAGATCCCGGAACGGACCACCACAACCGGCATCCCGTTCAGAACGCCCTCGTGAAACTCCATCCCGGCCTTCTTTACAACCCGGCCGACCTCCATATCCTTCTTCAGTGTCTCGACCTCGACTTCCATCGCGCCGATGATGCCAATCTTCTTCACTTGCTCTCTCCCCCGCCTGCTTACTCGGATACCTCTGTACGGACAGCTGTCTTCAGCGCGATCTCCATCATCTCATGGAAGGAATCGCGGATCTCCTCCGGGCTGAGATGCTCGCCGGAGAAAACATGATCGGATATGGACAGGACACTCAGAGCTTTCTTATGATCTGCCATCGCGGTCAGATAAAGCCCTGCCGTCTCCATTTCAACCGCCATCAGTCCGACTGCCTTCGCCTTCTCGTTGACCTTCATGGCCGCGTTCGGATAGTAGAAGAAATCACTCGTGTAAACCGAGCCGACAGATGTGCGGACGCCCATCTCTTCCGCCATATCCCAGGCTGTCTTCAGCATGCCCCAGTCAGCGGTCGGTGCCACATGCCCCGGCAGATCGATGGCATCGGAGTAAGCCGAGTTTGTCGTCGCACTCATCGCCAGCAGTACGTCACGGCACTTCACAGAATCCGCAATTCCGCCTGCGGATCCAATCCGGATGATCGCCTCAACCCCATAGAAGGAAAAGAACTCATGCGCATACAGCGTCAGAGACGGAATGCCCATGCCGGAGCCCATCACGGAAACCTCTTTGCCCTCAAACAAGCCGGTGTATCCCAGCATTCCCCGGACATCATTGAACAGTACCGGGTTCTCCAGATAATGCTCAGCGACATATTTCGCGCGGAGCGGATCACCCGGCATCAGCACAACCTTTGCTACATGCGTGCCAT
Organism: uncultured Lachnospiraceae bacterium; assembly: GCA_900555005.1. The sequence goes on from USJM01000031.1 coordinate 3,490, forward strand.
CCTTTACATCGATACACGCAGAAGGAGAAACCTTTCCCATACGATACCTGCCTTTCCATGCAACTGCCCATCAAGATTCGCTATGGCCTTCATTATAACGGCGGAAAGAGGCAAATACAAGGCAGCGCGATTCCTCCCGATTGACATTTCCCGGCAGATTCGTACAATAAAAAAAGCTGCCGGCAGTTGCCGGCAGCAAATATAATCCGGAGGAATCTCAACATGGACTATAAGACACACGGAACCTGCTCCACCATGATTCACTTTGACCTGGACGAAAACAAGTGTGTTCACAACCTTTCTTTCGAGGGTGGCTGCAACGGCAACCTGGCCGGCATCAGCAAACTTGTCGAAGGCATGCCTGCGCAGAAAGTCATTGATACCCTCGACGGGACAAGATGCGGTTTCAAGAAGACATCCTGCCCGGACCAGCTCGCGAAGGCATTGAAAGCAGCGCTCGAATCCTGAACATCATCAAGATCATTCTATAAAGATGAGGCCTCCCTGCGGCCTCATCTTCTGTATTCATCTGTAATTTCTTCGAATGTCCTTATTCCGTCGATGTAATCCCGATAAACCAGAAGCGGATCCTGGTTATGGTAGACCGCACAGATCCCGCACATGTCACAGTCACTGATGCAGCGAAAGTGTTCTTCGATATACTTCCGGCGCTCCGCAGGCGTAGACTCCCCGACCGAAGGCGCCCGCTTGCCATATGTCCCGAATGCCATATGCTCACCCCCTTTTTTCTTTAGAAATAGTCTGCCTGACCAGCAATCTTCAGGCATATTTCCATCTCGGAAAAGATTTTCTGTAATCCGAATCGTTGAAATATTCACGACACATGTTATAATAACTCGTAAGTTATTAACTTACGAGTTATTAAATTCTAAGTTTCCTTTTCTTCGCCTTTTTCTTGCACAGAAACGCTTCTCTACGGATCTGATAGCCGTTCTTTGTGCGATTTGTTTCACACTGGAGGTGATTATTCAATGCTTGGACGCCAGAATGAGCTTCAGCGTCTCGAAGATTTGTACAACAGCTCGCGCTTCGAATTTCTAGTGATGTACGGTCGCAGACGCGTTGGAAAAACAACAATCCTGCAGGAATTTGCCAAGCGTCATGAAGCTGTTTTTCTCTCTGCCCAGGAGAAAAATGATACCCTGAATCTGCTTGATTTCTCAAAGACGATTCAGCTTCGTTTTGATAAACACTTTATTGCCAGCTTTGCAGGATGGGAAGACGCATTTGATTACATCACTACAAAAAGCGTTCAGAGAGAACAGTCTTCAGGTAAAACGATCATCATGATCGATGAATTTCCTTTTATTGCCAGACAGAACCCCTCTGTCAAAAGCATCCTGCAGCACACCATTGATCGTTCATGGAAGACCCGGAATATTCTGCTGATTCTATGTGGCTCCAGCGTCAGTTTCATGCTGAATGAGGTCATGGGGTACAAAAGTCCTCTGTACGGAAGAGCTACTTCCTCTATGGAAGTTCTCCCCTTCGATTATCTGGAGAGCGCCGCTTTCTTCCCTGGGTATTCCAATGTTCAGAAAACAGTGGCATATGGGATTTTAGGCGGGATTCCCCAGTACCTGTCCGAATTCTCAGATCAATCCGGTATCCGTGAGAATATCAGAGACCATATCCTGATGCCAGGTTCTTTTCTTTATGATGAACCCTCTGCCTTATTGCGAATGGAGCTGCGTGAACCTGGCGTGTACGCCAGCATCCTGGAAGCCATTGCCAGTGGTCATAACAGGATCATCGAAATCTCAGACGCGATACATGAAGAACGTGCGAAGGTTAGTAAATACATCACGACGCTGACCACCCTCCGGCTGATCCAGAAACAATCGCCCTGTGGGGAGCCGGAAAATAGTAAAAAAAGCATCTATACGCTGACTGACTCCTATTTCCGTTTCTGGTTTCGATATATTTCTGCTAATAAAAGCTACTATGAGCTTCTGGGGACTGAGGAAGCTTCCATTGAGATCGAAAAGAACCTGAACGACTTTATGGGGCCTTCCTTTGAATTGATTTGCATGCAGTATCTGAGAAGGCAGGCAAAGCTCAGGAGGCTGCCATTTATCCCATATCATCTTGGAAAATGGTGGGGGAACAATCCGGCCATCCATGCGCAGGATGATATCGATATTCTTGCCATCAATAAAAAAGAGGATGAAGCTCTTTTCTGCGAATGCAAGTTCACAAACAGGCCGATGCCCATGGAAGAGTATGACGACCTCATCCATGCAACGATGGCATTTCCAAACATTCAGAAAAAACACCTGATGTTTATCAGCAAAAGTGGATTTACAAAGCCCGTTATAAAAAGAGCTGCCGATGAAGCATGTACCCTGCTGTGTATCGACGACCTGTATATTGATATAGCCCGTAACCATTTCAAAAGGGGGGGCTGCCGCACCTGCGACAGTCCCCCTTATATCATACAATCAGACATTCAGCAGCTTGCTGTACTCCGCCAGCGCACCGTCCGTTTCGTGAGCGAGAACCTTCTTCGCAAGAACCTTGCCAAGCTGGACGCCTTCCTGGTCAAAGCTGTTGATGTTCCATGTAAAGCCCTGGAACATGACCTTATTCTCGAAATGTGACAGAAGTGCCCCGAGGCTCTTCGGGGTCAGCTGGTCGCCGGTGATGATGCTGGACGGACGATTACCGCTGAACCGCTTGTTCGGGTTCTCATTGTCACGCCCGCAGGCAAATGCGACAATCTGTGCCGCGACATTCGCGCAGAGCTTCTCCTGGCTTGTGCTTCCCTCGATCACATCGTCCATACCGATCTGGTTGCTGCGGAAACCGACAAACTGCATCGGGATAATGTTCTTTCCCTGATGAAGAAGCTGGTAGAAGGAATGCTGTCCGTTCGTGCCGGGTTCTCCGAAGATGATCGGGCCTGTCGGGTAATCAACCGGCTCTCCGAAGCGGTTGACGGACTTTCCGCCAGATTCCATGTCCAGCTGCTGCAGATGCGCCGGGAAGCGTGAAAGCGCCTGTGAATACGGAAGGACTGCTGTCGTCTGGTATCCCAGGACATTTCTCTCATACACCCCGATCAGAGCATCCAGCATCTCCGGGTTCTCCAGCAGGTTCCTGTTGAGAGCAAGCTTGTCTTCCTCATGCATCCCTTCCAGAATCTCTGCAAAGACCTCCGGACCGAACGCCAGGGAAAGAACCGCACCGCCGACAGCGGAAGACGAGGAATAACGTCCGCCGATATAGTCATCCATGAAGAAGGCTGCGAGATATCCCTCATTCTTCGCAAGCGGCGAAGTCTCGGACGTGACCGCCAGCATGTGCTTTGCCGGGTTCAGTCCCTCGCGGGTCAGCGCGTTCTTGACAAAGGTCTCGTTCGTCAGCGTCTCAAGAGTCGTGCCGGACTTGGACACCACGATAAACAGCGCATGCGCCAGATCGGTTGCATTCAGAACGGCTGCCGCATCATCCGGGTCCACATTGCTGATGAAGCGGGCTCTCATCTTCAACGTCTGATGAGCCCTTGCCCAGTTCTCCAGCGCAATGTAAAGCGCTCTCGGTCCCAGATCCGAACCGCCGATTCCAATCTGGACAACCTCTGTGAACTTTTCACCCTTCTCATTGCTGATCTCGCCGGAGTAAACCTTCTCTGCAAATGCCGCAATGCGATCCTGCTGTTCCTTGTAGAATGCACGCTTGTTCACACCATCGGCAATGACATCACCCTTCAGCTGCCCTCTGGTCAGCTGATGAAGCACATGCCGCTTCTCTCCAGTATTGATGATATCGCCGTTCAGAAGCGATTCATACTTGTCGACAAGCTGCTGCTCTTCAGCCAGCGCCGCCAGCTTCTCCAGAATGTTGTCATCCACATTCTTAGCCGCAAAGTTATAGTCCAGCCCTGCTGCCATCGGAACGTGGTACTTCTCACACGCTCAGCGCCGCTTTCTCCAACCATGGCCTTTGTCAGATCCACTTTCTCTGCCTTCTTCAGATCCTCGAATGCCCTGGTCGTATCCAGGTTGTTCCAGTTCAGCATAATCTCCTCCTTACCCGCCTGACGGCAGGATCCCCTGCCGGATATCCGGCAGTTTCTATCTCTGTGCACACTCCGCGTCATCTTCCTGTATACATCAGCATGGCCGCCTGAAAAACCGCTGGTTTTCGGCATGCGTCCGCTCTTTCCGCGCGATGCGTCCCCAGTATAGCACAACAGCAGCCTTCTGTGGGAACCACTCCACGGCGGCTGTAAAAGAAGGCTGCTAGTTGTTCATGTATTGTCCGATTACTTATGAAACAGACTGATCAGATCATGAATATTGAATGTCAGAAGCGATCCAGACTTTTTGAACTTCCTGCCTGTCCCTTCTTCCATTAACACCTTGAAGTTTGCTGGTCCGGCGTTCTTTAATGACTGCCTTGAAACATAGATCGCACCAGTTCTTCCATAAAACAGGTAATACCCATCGTCATCTTCCTTGAGAGAATGAATTTGATCATATTGTATTTCTTCTCTGGACTGACCAATGCTGGCAATGACTTTCTGGTCGTCAAACTGATATCGAACCAGTTTTCTCTTTCCCCCAAGTTCTTCGGCTTCATCTCTTGCTTTTCTTCGAACAGAATAATTCGAGAGTGGAAGCAGGATGCAGCCTGCTGCAATCAGAATGATTCCTCTTGCCGTTTCATAGCCTGCCTGCAGCCCAAGGACTACCAGCAGCACACAAACGGCAGAGTAAACCAGATTATGCACCGTGCGTGCATTGCCCTGAACCTTTGCGATTCTTACGAGCAGAGCCGCATCATATGCCGTTGCGATGTCAATCTTCTGATGATTCATGCCCATATCAAGACTCTCCTGCACCCTGTCGTTCCATAAAAACGATGTTTCACGCTTCCGTTGCCCGGATGGATGCCTGCGCCGCCGACAGCCGTGCGATCGGCACGCGGAACGGCGAGCACGACACATAGTCCAGCCCGATCCGGTCGCAGAACTCGATGGAGGACGGATCCCCGCCATGCTCCCCGCAGATTCCGCAGTGCAGATTCGGGTTTACATCCTTTCCGAGCTTCATCGCCATCTCCATCAGCTTGCCGACACCATTCTGGTCCAGCTTCGCGAACGGGTCGTTCTCAAAGATCTTCGCGTCGTAGTAGGCCTGGAGGAACTTTCCGGCGTCATCGCGCGAGAAGCCGTAGGTCATCTGCGTCAGGTCGTTCGTCCCGAAGCAGAAGAAGTCCGCATCCTTCGCGATCTCGTCCGCGGTCAGCGCTGCACGCGGAATCTCGATCATCGTTCCGACCTCGTACTGCATGGCAATTCCGCTCTTCGCGATCTCCTCGTCAGCCGTCTTCACCACGATCCTCTTGACATAGAGGAACTCCTTGTTGTCTCCGACAAGCGGGATCATGATCTCCGGCTTCACGGTCCAGTCCGGATGGCGCTTCTGGACGGCGATCGCCGCGCGGATCACCGCGAGTGTCTGCATCTTGGAGATCTCCGGGTAGGTGACATCCAGACGCACCCCTCTGTGTCCCATCATCGGGTTGAACTCATGCAGCGAATTGATCAGAGACTTGATCTCGTCCACAGTCTTGTGCTTGGCGTCCGCCAGCCTTCGGATATCCGCCTCCTCGGTCGGCACAAACTCATGCAGCGGCGGATCCAGGAAGCGGATCGTGACCGGCGCACCCTCCAGCGCCTCGTAGAGCTTCTCGAAATCGCTCTGCTGGACAGGCAGGATCTTCGCCAGTGCCTGCTCTCTCTCCTCCACCGTGTCGGAGCAGATCATCTCGCGGAATGCCTCGATCCGGTCCTTCTCAAAGAACATATGCTCGGTCCTGCACAGACCGATGCCCTCGGCGCCAAGCTCATGCGCACGCTTTGCGTCAGCCGGCGTGTCCGCGTTCGTGCGGACCTTCATCCTCCTGTACTTGTCCGCCCAGCCCATGATACGGCCGAACTCTCCGACAATCTGTGCCTCCACGGTCGGGATGACGCCCTCATAGATCTTTCCCGTGGAGCCGTTTGCGGAAATCCAGTCTCCTTCATGGAAGGTATGGCCGTTGATCGTGAAGCAGCGGTTGTCCTCATCCATGTCGATTGCGGAGACACCCGAGACACAGCAGGTGCCCATGCCTCTCGCGACGACAGCCGCGTGGGAGGTCATCCCGCCCCGGACCGTGATGATGCCCTGCGCGCTCTTCATGCCCTCGATATCCTCCGGGGAGGTCTCAAGGCGGACAAGCACGACCTTCTTGCCCCTGCTCTTCCAGGTCTTTGCGTCCTCCGCCGTGAAGACGATCTGCCCGCAGGCAGCGCCCGGGGAAGCCGGGAGACCGGTTGCGATCGGATCTGCCTTCGCCAGGTAAGCCGGGTCGAACTGCGGATGGAGCAGGGAGTCCAGGTTCCTCGGATCGATCATCAGCACGGCCTGCTTCTCATCGATCATGCCCTCGTCCACAAGGTCGCAGGCAATCTTCAGGGCAGCCTTTGCCGTGCGCTTTCCATTGCGGGTCTGCAGCATGTACAGATGCTTGTCCTCGATTGTGAACTCCATGTCCTGCATGTCCTTGTAATGATTCTCAAGGGTTCTGCAGATTCCTGTGAACTGATCGTAGACCTCCGGCATCAGCTCCTTCAGCCGGTCGATCTTCTGAGGCGTCCGGATGCCGGCGACAACATCCTCGCCCTGCGCATTCAGGAGGAACTCGCCCATCAGACGCTTCTCGCCGGTCGCCGGGTCCCTCGTGAAGGCGACGCCCGTTCCGGAGGTGTCGCCCATGTTTCCGAACGCCATCATCTGGACGTTGACAGCCGTCCCCCAGGAGTACGGAATGTCGTTGTCCCTTCTGTATACATTCGCACGCGGGTTGTCCCAGGAGCGGAAGACCGCCTTGATCGCCTCGACCAGCTGTTCCTTCGGGTCATCCGGGAAGTCCTTCCCAAGCTTTTCCCTGTACTCCGCCTTGAACTCATCCGCCAGCTCGTGCAGATCATCCGCGTCCAGCTCGATGTCCTGCGTCACGCCCTTTCTGGCCTTCATCTGGTCGATCAGCTCCTCAAAATACTTCTTGCCGACCTCCATGACCACATCCGAGAACATCTGGATGAATCTTCTGTAGCAGTCCCATGCCCATCTGGGATTCCCGCTTTTCTTCGAAAGAACGCCTACAACATCCTCGTTCAGTCCCAGGTTCAGGATCGTGTCCATCATGCCCGGCATGGAAGCACGCGCTCCTGAACGGACAGAGACAAGGAGCGGATTCTCCCGGTCGCCGAACTTCTTCCCGGTGATCTCCTCCATCTTTGCGATGCCGCCCTTGATCTGCTCCATGATGTCGTCGCCGATCTGGCGTCCGTCATCATAGTAGCGCGTGCAGGCCTCCGTCGTGATCGTGAAACCCTGCGGCACCGGCAGTCCGAGGCCCGTCATCTCCGCAAGCCCGGCTCCCTTGCCTCCGAGAAGGTTCCGCATCCCTGCGTTGCCTTCCGAGAACATGTAAACATACTTTGTCACTTTTATTCTCCTCCTCTCCCGTTGACTCCTGTTTTGGGGATGTGAATAAACAATCTTTTCCAGGCATTAAAAAGGCCGCTTTCTGTATCCGCGGCCTTATGCTTCTTCAGGTTATCCTCACAGCTTGTTTACTACGTTCGTGGGATTCCCATTCAGGAAAGATCTTACATTTTCGACTGTTGTATCCATGATTCGCTGTCTCGCAGCCTTTGCCGCCCATGAGATGTGCGGTGTGATGACACAGTTCTTTGCCTTCAGAAGCGGATTGTCTTCCCTGATCGGTTCCGTTGAAACAACATCCAGTCCAGCCGCATATACTTTCCCGCTATTGAGCGCATCCGCCAGATCCTGTTCCACAACAAGCTGCCCGCGGCTGTTATTGATGAGGATAACGCCATCCTTCATCTTTGCGATGGTGTCTTTATTGATCAGTCCCTCTGTATCCGGGAACAGCGGGCAATGCAGGAAGATGACATCAGATTCTTTGAACAGTGTCTCGCGATCTGTATATTCAGCGACAGCCTTTCCGGCATCACTCTCAAATTTATCATTTGCGAGGACTCTCATGCCCATTGCTCCCAGAATCCTGGCTGTCTGCTGTCCGATCCTTCCAAGACCAATTACACCTGCAGTCTTCCCATACAACTCGATCATCGGGTAATCCCAGAAGCACCAGTCTGCATTGCGCTCCCACTCTCCGTCATGGACCTTTTCACTGTGTGCCCAGTAATGAGAACAGATTTCCAGAAGGAGACCAACTGCGTACTGCCCGACAATCTGTGTTCCATAGGTCGGAACATTCATGACCGGAATTCCCTTCTCTCTCGCGTAGTTGTAATCCACAACATTATACCCTGTAGCAAGAAGGGCAATTGCCTTCAGGTTCGGACATCTGTCGATTGTCTCCTTTGAAACCGGAGTCTTGTTGGTAATGACAATGTCTGCATCGCCAATCTTCTCAGCGATAACCGGGGATTCCTCGTAGGAAACCCTGTCATACACCTTCAGTTCTCCCAGCTTTTCCAGCTCTTCCCAGGACAAGTCTCCCGGATTCTCAGTGTAGCCATCAAGAACGACAATTTTCATCTGTGTTATCCTCCTACATTCATTACACTCGCTCTATCACTGCCTGTTTCTGATCATTGTGGCACCGGTCATTTCCCAAATACAAGCGCCACTGGTGCCTCTATGATCTGCGGGAAAAGAATAAAGATACACAGTGAAACTGCAATCAGCAATATCCATGGAATCGATGCCTTGATAATTCTTTCCAGCGGCAGCCCTGTTACATTCTCAGCCGCATACAGGCATACCCCAACTGGCGGTGTAATCAGACCAAAGGACAGTGTAATGACCAAAAATACGGTAAAGAACAGCGGTGACACTCCTACAGCCTGGCAAGCCGGAAGAAGAATTGGCACCAGGATAAAAATAGCAGCTGTTGCATCCATGAACATTCCGACAACAATCAGGAATGCATACAGGACAAACAGAATGACAATACGGTTATCAGAAATTCCTGCGATTCCCTGTGCAACTCTGGACGGCAGCCCGTCAATTTCGAACAATACCGATGCCGGCTTTGCCGCAATGGCAACAAACAGGATCGTACCTGTAGACCGTGCGTTCTTGATGATGATGCGCGGCATATCTGTCCACTTCAGAGTCTTGAACACGTAGACAGACACAATCATCGTATAGACAACCGCAATTGCGGCACCTTCGGTCGGCGTATAGACTCCAGTATAAACGCCGCCAAGCAGAATGATCGGTGTGAGAAGCGCCGGTATTGCTCTGACAAATGCCTTACCGAGCTTCTTTCCGCTGAACTTGACCCGGTCGCCGATCCCATGGCGCCTGCAATAGAAATAGTTGTACACCATGAAGATGATGCCGATAATGATGCCTGGAATCAGTCCTGCAAGCAGTGCCTGCCCGATGGATACATTTCCGGTCGCCGCCGCATTGATCATCAGAATGGATGGCGGGATGACCGAAGCAAGCATGGATCCGGAAAGGTTGATCGCTGTTGCGTAATCCTTCGGATAGCCCTTTTTCTCCAGCGCGTTAATGCTCATCTTTCCGATCGAAGCAATTGCTGCAACAGAGGAACCGCTCATTCCCGCAAACAGCA
>USJM01000032.1 GCA_900555005.1 uncultured Lachnospiraceae bacterium
TCCCGGAGACGAGTGACAGCCTCCTCATCCTTCCACTTGAATGCATATGCATCTCTCGGATACTTCGCTGTCGTTCCAAGAGATTCTCCATATGCAATATCATCATACAAGGCCACAAGCCCGTCTGAAGGAATCTCAAAATGGCGGATTTTCTTTTCAAAATAGTCCATCGTCTGATCCAGGGTGTCAGCGTACGTCACAACATGCTCAACCACCTCAAACCCCTGCTGCTGCAGAAAATGAAACTGTTCAAGCCTTGAGTTATGAAAATCCACTCCATCTGCTTTGACAAGTGCGAATGCATAAAGCCGGACATGCCGTTTTGCCGTGATCCTGCTGTCCAGCTGTCTGACAGATCCGCTGCAAAGATTCCGCGGATTTTTGTACTGGCTGTCTGCGCCGAACGATTCGTTAATTTTCTCGAAATCCGGGTAGGATATGACCGCCTCCCCCCGAAGGATGAGTTCTCCCTTGTAAGGAATCCTCAGCGGAATGTTCTCAAACACTCTGGCATTCGGTGTGATCACCTCGCCGATGATTCCATTCCCGCGCGTCACAGCCTTTGCAAGGCTTCCATCCTCATAGGTCAGGACAACCGTCAGTCCATCAAGCTTCCATGAAACTAAGGTCTTCCTGTCCCCGATAAACGCCCTGAGCGCCTCTCTGTCCTTGGTCTTATCGAGGGAGAGCATCGGCTTTTCGTGGCGCTCCTTCGGAAGCCTGTCTACCGCCTCATATCCGACATGCTGCGTCGGGCTCGATGAAAGCACCGTTCCGGTGTCCCTCTCCAGCGAAAGAAGTTCATCATACAGACGGTCATACTCCAGGTTGCTCATAATCTCCTGGTTTTCAACGTAGTAGGCCTTCCCTGCCCGGTTCAGGATGCCGACAAGTTCTTTCATCCGCTCAATTCTGCTGTCATCCATAAATCTTCTCCAATACATATCCGGTTTTATCAGCTTTCCCCTGAAACTCCGGTCAGGCGCTTCAGTTCCTTCACTTCCTGTCTTGTCAGTTCCCTGTATGCCCCCGCTTTCAGATTTCCAAGGCAAATATTCATGACACGGATCCGTTCGAGTTTCTGCACCCTGCAGTCGAAAACCTCGCACATCCGCCGAATCTGCCGGTTCATTCCCTCCGTAAGAATGATATCGAAGGAGTTTGTCCCTATTTTCCTGACACAGCAGGGTCTTGTCGTCCGGCCAAGTTCCGGAAGCCTGACACCTGCCGACAGGGAAGCAACCAGCTGATCAGATACCGGTTTATCTATTGTGACCAGGTATTCCTTTTCATGAAAGCCACGGGCTTTCTGAATCCTGTTGGACACATCCCCATTATTTGTCATAAGAATCAATCCTTCTGATTCCTTATCCAGCCGTCCGACTGGAAACACCCTCTGAGAAATATTGATCAGATCTCCCAGCAGTCTGTCTCCATGTGTGCGGTCTGTCGTGACAACAACTCCCCTGGGTTTATTCACAGCCAGAAAGATTTCCCTTTCCTGGATTGTGATCTTTTTTCCGTCTACCGTTACATCATCCTGGAGTCCGACCTCCATTCCAACCCTTGCAATCAAACCATTTACCTGGATCCGGCCTTTTTCCGCCAGGCGATCTGCCTCCCTTCGGCTGCATACCCCACATTGTGCCAGATACTTATTCAGCCGCATCTCAATCCCCCCTGACAGATACAGAAAGAGCTGCCGCATTCATGCAGCAGCTCTGTTACACTACGTCTATATCCTCTTTTTGAGTGACTCTGACCTCACCGGTCTTTCAGCTCTCTTACACAGCTCCACCTGATGTGTTTCCACCTGACGCAGTTCCTGCGCTGTCTGTGCTGGAAGTCTGACCTGTCTGCGAGGCTGACGCTGACCCGGAACCAGACGTCTGATCTGTCTGCGCGGTACCAGAATCCCCGAACTGAAGATACTGTGTCGACACATACCCATCATATGTCGTTCCCTGATAGTCAAAATTGATGTGTGTCCACTGATCGCCGCGCTCGATGACCTTGACCTCTGCTCCGGCGTATGTGACCGCGACGATCTGCGAGTCCGCACTCGCCTTCGCCGGATATTGACACCAGCCGTCGTCGTTGCCGTTTCCCCGGAAGCCCCGCCTGCAGAAGAAGCATCGGATTCCGTAGCAGCTTCCGTCTCTCCCGACGCCCCGGAAGACTGGCTGTCAAGAAACGCCTTCAGATCCGGATCGGAATTTTCCGCCTCGAGCAGCTTCTGGTTGACATCATTCTTCAATGCCTGGACATCCGAGGCAGCTGTCGCTTTGCTGATAAAGTCCGCGACCTCAGTGGATGCATTCCGGTCACCTACAACAAGACTGCCCGATTCATTTGTCACAACATATAACAGAGCCAGGCTCGGTGCCTCGGTACTGATATCCTTGATCTTCCCGTCGTAATAAGCATATACAACATATGTCCCATCAGAAGGGCCTGCCTTCGAATATGTGGAAATATTGTCGTAGCTTTCGATCATGTTGTTCGAAAGAATACTGCTCTGCATATCATCCGTCCACGGGCTGACAATCGTGGCAAGCGTCGCGGTATCCTTTGCTGCAACAGCTGTATAATACTTCTTTACCAGCTCCAGGATAGAGGCGTCATCTTTCTTCAAGCTTGCAGAGGCGTCCGGTGCCGTTGAAGCCGCCGCTGTATTCTGTGAAGCCTCCGTCACCTGCTCGACAGCCTGTGCGTCTGTCTTGTTGCTGTCCTTCGATGAACCGCCCACAAGTCTGACTACACAGACAACAATGACAACCACCAGGCAGACAGCAATTCCAAGAAGGATGTACCGCAGATTGTCAGAAAGCCACTCTCTGAAATTATCCATAAGCGTCCTCCAGATCATGCCTGAATTTCTGATCGGCCAGGATTGCCGTATCAATCACGCATCTGAAGGGACTCGAACCCCCGACACGCGGTACCGGAAACCGCTGCTCTATCCGCTGAGCTACAGATGCAGATTCAAAACCAATCGGTTCTGAAAACAGTGATCATCTTAGCATAGCAGACTGATAAAGTCAAATAAATCCGATTGTCATGTCATCCTGCTTCCCCCTGTCTCCCCCGTCTGCCCTTTTTTCTCATGTCTTGTCTTCGCAGCCTCATAACACATACTGCCAGCAGCATGGCGCTGACGCCTGCTGCCAGCATCCACTGTTTCAAAGGGGTATTATCTCCTGTTCTGACTGAGCCTGAAGGTGTTGTTTTATCCGCTTTATCTTTCATGACAACCTTCGTAATTTCTCCGCTGTCCGGAACCTCAAAGGCAATAGTCTCCGCTTTCTCATACCCGTCAGGTGCACGAAGCTCCGTGAGCGTATAGGACCCGATCGGAAGCATCTCAATATCGTGTGGTTTCTTCCCGGAAATCCACCTTTCAACCTCCTTTCCTGACTGGTCCCGCACGACAAGCTCCGCTCCTGCCAGCTCCTCACCGGTTGCAAAGTCCTGTTTTGAAATTCTCACCTTTGTGATATCATCCCGCATGACATGGCGCTGATCTGTGAAGTCATCCTGGACTGTAAATTCAATCTGCTCAGCCGTTACATATCCGTCCGCCGGTTTCCGCTCTGACAGGATATATGTCTTTCCTGTCTCCAGGCCATCAACCGGATGCGGCTCGGTTCCCGACAACCAGCTGTCCTTTACTTCCCCACTCTCCTTATCCGTCACCTCAAGATGGGCACCTTCAATCTCTTTCCCGCCCGTAAGGTCTGTCTTGGTAATCAGAAGTTGTTTATTGATCAGCTTCAATGTATCATCTACTGCATCTTCAGACACTGTAAATGAAACGGGTCGAGAGAGAACGTATCCTTTCGGCGCCTCCGTCTCTACAAGAAAGTATGTCTGCCCTTTCCGGAGTCCGGACACTGCATGCGCTTCTCCATCCGAGAGCCAGAAGTCCACGACTGCTCCTTCCGAATCTCTGATTTCCAGCCGGGCTCCTGCCAGGCCATTGATTCGCGTGTCTGTCTTGAAGACAAACACACGTTTGTCAATCATCGTAACCGTCTGGTCTGTCCCATCATCCAGAATGATAAAATCCATCGATCCGCGCCAAGAAATCCAGATGGAATCTTTTCTTCTACCAGGCGATAACGGCTTCCAACCGCCAGGCCCTCAGCAAAGTATGGCTGGTCATCTGTCGTCCACCTCAGGACCGGCATGGGTGAAATCTGACCGTTATCTTCCCCGGAGATCTCGTAAATTGCAAGGCCGGCTCCTTCTATGTTTCTGCCCAGTGCATCCGTTTTCCGGATTATCAGCCTCTTATCAGTCATCGTGAGCCGCTGTAGTTTCTCCGACGGCTGCACCTCAAACGGAATTGCTTTCGCGGCTGTGTATCCTTCAGGGGCTGCAGTTTCCTGAAGTAGATACTTTCCTGGCGGAAGCCGTTTCACCAAGTGCGGTTTTCCGTCTGAAATCCACTCCGCGTCTACGATCTTTCCCTGATCGTCTTCATATTTCACAGTGTTCCCGTCCTGATCCGTAATTTTCAGTCGTGCGCCATACAGCCCTTTCCCGGCATCATCTGTTTTGTCAAACTGCCATCTGTTATACCGGTTCCGACGGACGATTTTCAGCGTACCCTGCCCGCCCCGTCCTGCCTTCTGCGCCTTCCCCGATCCATTACTCGGAGGCCCCATGCTTTTTATCTTCTCCAAGGCCTCTTCAACCCTGTTTCCCTCCTTATCAGACTCAAAGATATTGCCCTTCCCGTCCACTGAAAACCAGCTTTCGGTTTCATCGATCAGATACCCCGGTCGGGACGCTGTCTCCCTCACAGCGTAAATACCTGTCGCGATCCTGCCGGCAATGATCCATCCGTCTTCATCCGTCTGATAGTCTCCGTCTGAAAAAAGTTTACTTCCGATATACCGCCCGTTTTTCTTACCTTTAAAGTCATCAATCCTGACAATCCTGAGGGTCACTCCAGCCAGCGGTTTTCCGTCTTCCTCAGACCACCCGCCATCAGCCAGCTTTTGCTCTGTCTTCAGAAGTTTCATCGTGGTTGGCTGGTTGGATGTCTTCATACTGACTCGAACGACTTCTGTATGCTCATCCTGATACAGAATTGAAAATGGAATAGGTTCAGGATCTCTCCGATATCCTTCAGGGGCTTCCCGTTCCAATACCTCATATCTCCCCAAAAACAGCTTTACAGATCTGCCCTCTCCCTTTTCATCCGTTGTAAAGATGTCTACAACATCTCCCTTTCTCGCACGAATGGTTCCATCTGGTGTCACGATATCTTCCGCCGCATGTATTTCGTAGACAGCCCCACGCAGACTGGCTCCACTGTCCCGATCCGTTTTCTCAAGGAAAAGCATTCCCATCGCAGGCTGATTCTCCATGGTCCAGGTGATGACATGCTCCCAGCTGTTGCGCGATGTCACGTCAAAACGAACATCCTGTCCGATTACATAACCTTCTGGCGCATGTACCTCATGCAGATAATATGTTCCGGCTCGCAGCCGTTCAGGCAGCGTAACTGTTCCATCATCTCCGGTCGTAAATTCCGTCACCGACCGGTGCGCCGGCGAACTTTCCCGGAAAGTAACTGGTTTCTTCTTTTCGTCCAGAATCTGGAAGACTGTCCCTGAGAGCGGGATTGTTTTTCCCGTCGACCGATCCGCCTTCCTGAGGCAAAGCCACTCACCGATCGGCCGGTCATTTTTATAGATACCCTTATATACCCTCCCGTCAAAAACACCTCCACTCTTCGTTCCGTCCACCAGAAAGTCCTTAACCGGAATCAACCGGAGGGCACCGTACTCTTACGCTCACTGACCTGATATAGCCCGTATGGCAGTCTTCCATGTGCATATGCCGGGTCATTGGTCGTGGCTGTCCCGTTTTCATCCGTCTCAATGGAGAGCACCACCTTGTCTGGATCAGAAGCCAGACAGATATCAAACACAACTCCTTTGACGGGGATCATATCATCTCCCGTCTCATCCGGGTCCTCCGTGTCGCGGAACTTCTGTATCTCAATATCAAAACGGATCACATCGTCATCAAACGGTTTATCCAGCATGACAACCGTGTTCTTCTCACGGATCTCAAACGTCTGATCAATCTGATTTCCCCGAAGGTTATATCCTTCCGGCGGTATGACTTCCCGAAGCTGGTAAGTCCCATATGGCAACGCATCCCCAGGGGATTCATATCCGATCCACTCTCCCAGTTCGCTGCAGGACAGCTGTGTAAGAACCTCTCCAGGCTCCGCTGTCCTTCCATACGCTTTTACCGCTGACAGACTCTGATTCACAAGTTCAAAAACCGCACCCTCCAGCCGGGCATCCCCTTGACTTGCTTTTTTACCGCTTCCATGTGCCGCTTCAAAAACTGCCGTTCCGTCTTTCTTCTCATCTAGGATACAGTGCTGATTTACAATCTCCGAATCGATTTTATGGAACCGGAATCCACCTCTGATCACTTCCTCCCAAAACACAATTCGGTCAGAAAAATCCAGTATTTTTCCATCATCCTGTTCCGTAATTGTGAAGCGTTCTGTCTGACTTGAACGTTCATACCCTGCAGGCGCTTTGCTTTCAGTCAGCTCGTATGTACCCGCCTGCAGAACCGGTGGAACTGTTGCGCTTCCATCGCGTCCGGTTTTGACGACAAGCCCTATGATCTCGTTATTCTTCCAGACAGTCGAGGGATCTGTTTTCAAACCGACAGAATATCCACTGACGTTTCGAATCTGGAACTCTGCTCCCTCAAATCCTGCATCTCCATCCGGAATATCGCCCAGTTGAGCAGACTTTTTTCTGAACCTGATTCCTGCATAAGCAGGTTCGTCCCAGACATCAATCGTAAAGATTGCCCCGTCTTCTGCATCTTCCGGAATGACGACATCCGGAATCGACCGATTGATGAGACACCCTGAAGGGGCCCTTGTCTCAGTAACCCGGTATGTACCTGGCAATACCTGGATTTGTCTGCTGCTTCCATCGGACCCGCATTCCAGGGCATACTGGTTTCCTTTCCCATCATCTAGAGAAAATGCTGCTCCTCCCATACCCATGGAAGAAGCGCCCGTCAGCCTTTTACGAACCTGAACCGTTAGCTGCCGTTTCTGAAATGAAGCAGAAAGGTCCAGGTTCTGGCCACTTCCCCACAGCGCATATGATACGTCCTGATCTGCATTGCCAGATTTGATCACATATGTTTGAAAGCCGACAGCAGATTTATCCTTAAGACCGATATTCACTGTCTCCGTGAAGGTATCGGATACAACCACGTAGCTCTTTCCGGTTTCCATCGCCTTGGCACGTTTCCCGGTCGTCACTTCCTCTACATATGCACCAGACGGCTCCACTTGTGTGATCTCAGCACGGGCTCCTGCCTGTCCTTCGTACGAAACCGGATCCGAGACATATCTGCCCTGTCTGTACCCGCCGGAAAGCTGTGCACTGCTCAGTTTCCCCGAGGGAATGGAAAGCTGTTTCAGTCTGACAAGAACACGCTCTCCTGCATTTGCAGCTTCCTGTTTCACCATATAGTGTGAAACCGGTTTTCCTTCATAGATCGCTCCCAGAATATAATGCGTAAACGCATATGAATTGCTGCCACCCGCGGCACCGATTTCCTTGTAAATACTCATGATCTTTGAATCCGTTCCATATCCAGGCGCATCTTCGGGCAGATAATACATCGCGACAGCAAGAAGATTGGAATTGGGGATGGTTTTCACCTTGTTGAGAGGTGTGATGTTGTCCATCGGATCACTTTTATAAGGATTGATGCAGAAAGCGGAAACCGTCTTACTGCCTCCGCCTTCTCCGAATATCCTGACTTGAAATACCCTTGTTTTTGGACCCCCTCCAAAATATGTCAGGGTAGAATCCGGCTTGTCTGTAATTTGTACATATGGCCTGGATATTCTTAGCGGCTCCGCCATTGCATGGAGCTCTTTCTCATCTGCTTCCTCCAGATAAAGTTCTGCTTCCGTATCCGCAGGATTCCCGTCTTCCCCTTCCGGGGTAAGATTTTCAGCATTCGGTGGGATACCGGCGCTTTCAGACTTTTGCAGTTCGGAACTGGCTTCAGCCTGCATAAAGCCTTCCGTTGTCATCAGAGACTGTCCTTCTATCTGGCTGTCCCTCTGTTCCTTCTCTTTGTTTTCTTCCGCCTGAGTCTGCTGTTCCAACACCTCCCGCCCTGATGCAGCTTGTCCTGATTGATCGGTACCGATTCCTGCACCATTGGGCTGCTGCTTTCTTTCTGTCTCCGGTTCAGTTACCGATTCCTCTGCATGCCTGTTCTGAATCGTTTCAGATGCGGGAATCTCTGCTGCCATAAGTCCTGTGAAACCCTTTCTAACAGTTTCACCAGAATCCGTGGTTCGCCATCCTGAAGCCGCAAGAAAAGACCGCGGTTCTCCTGAAAGGAGAAGGAATCCTATCACAAGGAGCATTGACAGGAGGCCTTGTATTTTCTTCATGTCATGCCCTCCTTCATGCTGCTATGACGAGCCGTCCTCTGGCTCTGTCATACCGGTAGACACTATCGGCAAGCACCTCCTCCGGCGCAACCTTTGTTCGATTGATCCTCCGCACGATCCGGCTGATGGACTCCGTCTTCAGATGGGACCCTGCCGGAAGAACCATACATTCATGGATAGAACTCGGAATCACATAAAAGTCATCCTTCAGTTGGTCGGCAACCTTTCGCAGCACTTCCACATCCATCATCCAGACTGCCCCGTAGCTTCTCCTGGAATTGGTCAGTACAAATAGCTGAAGTCGTTTATCCATATCTTCGGAGTCAGCTTGTCCATCGCTGCATTCGGCCGTTCCATTCTCCGTTTCCTGACTGCTTCCCCGAAGTTCCGATATTAATTGTTCTGTTGTCATAAAATCTGCCGGGAGCAGCCGGCCCATATTCTTCATGGCCAGTCCGAGAAGCTCTTCCTTTTTCAACCTCATCTGCTGCATATGAAAGTTTCGCAGCAGAACAGTCCCAGAACCGATCTTGATATCATCAATAAGCAGATAAAATACGACCGATAGGTTCAGAAATGGAAAATGTGGGCATTCCTTCAGAAATTCCTGGCTCCGGTCTGTATTGACCAGACTGCATACAATCTGGTTTCTGATGTACGCCGGGTTCAGCAGTTTGTCCGGCTCAAGTTGTTCCGGCATTGATCTCATATAATAAGCAATAATCGCATTCGCGATATCTTCGATCCCTGTCCCCTGGATATATTTCTGAAAGTAATACCGCAGATCAATGCATGGGCTTATGGATGTATCCCTTTTCTGGATAGAAAGATTATCCTGGACAATTCCATTGTATTTTCTGAGTTCAAACAGACGAACTTTGTACTCAGCACCAAGCTTCAGACCGATCAGTTCCGGGATCTCTTTTTTGAATGTACTGTAATCCATAATTCCTTTCTACGGCAGACAGACTGGTGCCGCTCCAGAAGAAATGTCCGTGCTGCGGCATCAGACGACGGCGTGCACGAAATCGATAGAAATGAAAAAGGAGAATTAGATTGAAAAAATGATGAAAAATACGAAAAGAAATAGAAACTCTAAAAGAAGATATAAGAACCGGCAGGAAAGAATTCCTGTGTCGTCTTGAAAGAAGACTAACATAAGGCTTTCCTGCCGTCAAGTCAAAACATCAATTTTACTGATTAAATCATGTAATCAGTTTTTTATTTATATTTTATAGTATATTTCTGACACATCGTGCTGTACAAAGTGTTTGTGTCTCATACATCCTCAATCTGCCAGTCAATCGGCGTAACACCATGTGCCTCCAGAAACCGATTGGTCTGGGAAAAAGGTTTGCTTCCGAAAAATCCATGATAGGCAGAAAGCGGACTTGGATGCGGCGACTTCAGAACAAGGTGCTCGGGATTGTCGAGCATGCTACATTTCGCCTGCGCTGCCTTTCCCCAAAGAATAAACACGATTGGCCTCGCCTGACCGTTTACCGCCGTAATCGCAGCATCCGTGAATTGTTCCCATCCAAGTCCTCTGTGAGAAAAGGCGTGATGGGCGCGAACCGTGAGTACCGTATTCAGCATCAGAACACCCTGCCTTGCCCATTTTGTAAGGTCGCCGTTGTTTGGAATCCTGCATCCGATGTCATCATGCAGCTCCTGATAAATATTCACAAGCGACGGGGGAATCGCAACTCCCGGATGAACCGAGAAGGACAGACCATTTGCCTGTCCCGCTCATGATAGGGATCCTGCCCCAGAATTACTACCTTTACCTTTGAAAGTGGAGTCAGGCTGAATGCCCGCAGGATATCCCCTGCAGGCGGGTAAACCGTTTGGGTTCTGTACTCCTCATTGATCGTCTGATAAAGTTTTGCGTAATATGGCTTGCTGAACTCTGCCCTGAGTGATTGCATCCAATCGCTTCCTATTGCATCCATCCCTGTTTTTCCTTCCTGACAACGCCAGCTCACGAAAGCCTCACCGGAACTCCATGTTCCTTCAGGTAATCCTTAACCTGCCTGATTTCAAGTTCCTTATAATGAAAAAGGGAAGCAGCAAGCGCTGCGTCTGCCTTTCCCTCTGTCAGGGCATCATAGAAATCTTCCACTCTGCCCGCTCCTCCGGAAGCGATCACAGGTATACGGACCGACTCCGCAATCTTCCGTGTCAAATCGAGATCATAGCCGGCTTTCGTACCATCGCGGTCCATGCTTGTCAGAAGAATCTCACCCGCACCAAGACCAAACGCCCTCTTTGCCCATTCAACAGCATCGATTCCCGTATCCTGTCGTCCTCCTGCTGTATAGACATTCCAGCCTGTTCCATTCGGCCTTTTCCTTGCATCGATCGCGACAACAACACACTGAGCGCCAAACTTGTCAGCGGCCTGTGAGATTAATTCCGGATTTCTGACAGCCGCTGAGTTAATTGCCACCTTATCTGCTCCCGCTCTTAAAATCGCACGAAAATCCTCACAGGTTCTGACACCGCCTCCAACCGTGAATGGGATAAAAACTCTCTCTGCCACCCTCCTGACCATGTCGATCACAGTCTCCCGGTGATCGCTTGTTGCTGTAATGTCCAGAAATGTCAGCTCATCCGCACCCGCTTCATCATAAGCCGCAGCCGCCTCTACCGGGTCTCCGGCATCCCGGAGCTTCACGAACTGTATCCCTTTTACAACCCTTCCGTCTTTCACGTCAAGGCAAGGTATGATTCTCTTTGTAAGCATTCTGATACTGTCCTCCAGCCTTCTGGCTCAACAAGTTTACGGGCTGATCCCATACAAGATCTGAAATCAGATGTGCAGGAAATTATCCAGGATTCTCAGTCCCCATTTGCCACTTTTCTCCGGATGAAATTGACAAGCGAACAGGTTGCCGCTTTCAACCCCGACGTCTATCTGTGTTCCATATTCACAGGTTGCCGTTACAATCGAAGGATTCCGTGCCTTCAGGTAGTAGGAATGGACAAAATAAACCTCCGTCCCTTCCGGAATTCCCCGATACAGCCTGCTTTTTCTCGGAAATGAAAGCTGATTCCATCCCATGTGCGGTACTTTTAATAAGCCATTCTTGTCGTCAATCTTCAGAATCTCGCCATCGAGCAGGCATAGCCCTCTGACATCCGTACCGTCCTGCAAAGCCAGGGATTCATCGCTGCGTTCAAAAAGTAACTGAAGCCCGAGACATATTCCAAGCAGTGGGATTCCGCGCTTTACAGTCTCCCGCAGCGTTTCATCCAGTCCAAAATCAACAAGCTTTTCCATCGCATCTGCAAATGCGCCGACCCCCGGAAGAATCACATGATCAGCCTGAAGAATCTCAGCCCTGTCTCTGGTGAGAATTGTCTGATACCCAAGAAAAGCACAGGCTTTCTGGACACTCATGATATTCCCGGCATCGTAGTCTACAATTGCAATCATGCATCCTCCTTCTGATCAGTCTTCACATCCCATTGTTTGAGTTTTTCGAGCCATTCAATCGAATTACACTTCACCGAATATGCACGTCCTGTCTCAGCCAGCTCTTTCGGGAGCTGCGGCAAGGAAGCATGCACACGAATCAGGCTGCTTTTCATATTGAGCTGCGTAATCTTTTCAAACGGCCATCGAATCAGTTCCGGTGAAACAAATCCTACACCCAATTCAAGAAGAAGCAGGCGATGACCAAGCGTCCCGGAGATCCATCTGAGATAAGTATTCCACTGCTCTTCACTGCACGAGTCGTTTTCCTTCGGACCATACGGCTCAGTAATAAAGAATGGAAGCAGTTTAGAGCGGAAGACAAGATCATCTGAATTCTGTGATACAACAAAATACGTCTTGCCCCTTAAACATGGCGGAAGCATGTTCAGTGCTTTGACAATCCTGTCGCTTCTTTGAGATGTCCCATCCGACCGAAGCTCCTCGCCCAGACCAATCAGAACCATCTCAGCATCCCGAAAATGTTTTTCGATATCAGCCTCGAGCATAAGAACACTCTGACTCCTTTCCATGTTTTGCCTTAAATAATTTTTACTTCCCACAGTATACCATAGGTCGGAAGATATATAAAAAAAGACTCCGGATTTCTCCGAAGTCTTTTACCTGTATCTTGAAAACCGCACACAAAATCGTTACCCTGACATTTCCCTTTTCTATCCGTTTTCCAAACTCACTTACCATTGTGCCTTTTGGATAAGCCTGCGACCGATTAGTAACAGTCAGCTCCATACATTACTGTACTTCCACCTCTGTCCTATCTACCTCATTCTCTCTGAGGGGTCTTAAGATATCTCATCTTGAGGGGGGCTTCACGCTTAGATGCCTTCAGCGTTTATCCCTGCCGGACACGGCTACCCAGTCATGCACCTGATGTGCAGCTGATACACCGGAGGTCCGTCCACCCCGGTCCTCTCGTACTAAGGGCAGCTCCTCTCAAATATCCTGCGCCCGCGCCGGATAGGGACCGAACTGTCTCACGACGTTCTGAACCCAGCTCGCG
>USJM01000033.1 GCA_900555005.1 uncultured Lachnospiraceae bacterium
GTTCACATTGCGGAGCAGCTGATCCGAGCTTTCAACCTGCTCTGTCCCGGCAGCATTCACAGCCAGCATGCAGTCTGACTCCAAAGGATCTTCCGATACGATCCCGCCGGCAGAGAGAATCTGCCACTTCACGCTCTCACCAAGAGGTCTGTCTTCATACCGCGGGATGACATATGGTCCGCGGACGGATGAATACCGGACATATACAGCCGGCTGGCAGTGATGCTTCAGGTTAAACACTCTTGCGAAAATTGTGCTTCCTGCTTCGTCCGCTCCTGGATATACAAAGACCCTGTTAAATAACGAGTATTCCCTGACCAGCCTGAGGATTTCTGCCTGATCAAGGGCCGCGTACCCGAATTCGGACGTATCATCCTTCGGTATTGTAAGAATATCAAAGATCCCTTCCCTGGTAAGCTTTACGCTCTCCATGTTCACCGCACGGTCTGTTCTACGACGTCTCAGGAAATCAAGCATGATGTCTTCCGGAATTTTCTCCTTCAGTATCTCTGCTTCCTGATCTTCCTCAGGCTTTGTCTTCCCCTGATCCTTTTTGTCAAGAAGATACGTATATCTCCAGATCGCGTACCCGTATTGCTCCCAATAATCCGGATCCTCCTGGGCGCTGTCATAGGCAGCAACCCGCGCCACCAGATTATAAGCATGGATATGGAGTGCCGGATTCATCTGCTTGAGCCTGCGGAAGGCTTCCATTCTCTCCATGCATGTTTCCTGTGAAAACTGATGGATTCGTGATCCGACAATATTACCGTATACCAGTGTGTCAACAGAAAGGATCGCGTACTCGCATTCCCTCGCATGCTCAAAAAGCCAGTCCCATAGCTTTTCGATGTCCGCCGGCTTTTTCAGCGCTCCCATCCATGCCCTGTCCGGTCTCAGCAGCTCCATATCGTCCGTCATCATACTCAGCTGGTATGGGAACTCATAGTTGCAGTCTCTGTCATCAAGCGGAACGTAAAGGACTTTCGTTTTTGCTATATCACCCATCATGCCATTATCCTTTCAGCCCTGAAGTTGAAATCCCTTCCATCAGATATTTCTGGCAGAACAAAAACACAACAAGAATCGGAATCATCAGCAGCGTCGCAGCAGCCATCATTCCTGCCCAGTCTACAGAATGCTCATTCATAAACGAGTAGAGCCCGAGAGACAGCGTATAATGGTCGCTGTTGTTTGCATACAGCAAAGGCCCCAGGAAATCTGAGAATGTACTCATAAATGTAAAGATCGTAATGGTCGCAATGCCCGGACGGGACAGTGGGAGGATAATCGTCCGGTAGATTTTCCACCTTCCTGCACCGTCAATTTCAGCCGCCTCCAGAAGCTCGTCTGGTATCGTCAGCATGAATTGTCTCAGGATAACGATATAAAACGGATATCCAAAAAAGGCCGGGATGATCAATGGCCAGAAGGTACCTACCAGATTCAGCTTCGTCCAGAATTTGTAAAGAGGGATCATCGTGACCGTATAGGGAATCATCAGGCTGGCCATAATGATGCTGAATATGATATTTCTCCCCTTCCATCTGATTTTTGCAAGCGAATAGGAGATCATTGGCGTACAGAAGACGGTTCCCAGCACATTCATCCCCGTAATCCACATTGTATTGCCGAAATACCTTCCATACGGCATCACGGAAAACACATTTTTAAAATTATCAAGAGTCGGATGGCGTGAGAAAAGTCCGAGCGATGTGTCAAAGATCTGATCATTGGAGCGGAACGATGCTGAAATCATGATCAGAATCGGAAATATATAGATGAGCGCCAGCAATGTGATCACGACAACCGGAAATACCCTGCTGAACCTTCCTTTAACGTTTCTTTCCCCCATCTGAACCGCCTCCTTTTACTTTACATCCACGTATTTATCCGAGATTCTGATCAATACCAGCGTCAGGACAAATACAATGATAAAAAGAATCCATGCCATAGCAGAGGCTGTTCCCATCTTCAGGCGGGCAAAAGCATTCTGGAACAGATATAACGGATACATGAGCAAGCTGTTCTTTTTTCCGGCTCCTACTCCGGCACTCAGGTTTCCTGACTGTGCGCTGCACAAAATATAGACCTGGGTAAAATACTGGAACCCATTGATAATGGCCAGAACGATTTGATACACAAGGACATGCGCAATCCCCGGAATGGTGATATGCCAGAATTTCGTCCATGCACCGGCACCGTCCATTGAAGCCGATTCGTATAATTCCGGCGGGACATCTCCCATAGATGCAAGCAATATCACAACGGTTGTCCCAACTCCCCAGCATGTCATAATAACCAGTGCCGGCTTTGTCCATGTCGGATTGCCCAGCCAGTTGATCGCCGGGATCCCAAACAAACTCAGAAAACGGTTCAGATACCCACTGATCGGATCGAGAACCAATAACCAGATCATTGTTGATGCTACAACCGGAAAAATAGATGGGAGGAAAAAGACAGACCTGTAAAACGCTTTTCCTCTCTTAACAGCCTTGAGCAATGCCGCAAGAAGCAGCGAAAGAATAATGGTAGCAGGAACTGAAATGGCCACATAGACCAGCGTATTATTCAGACTCTTCCAGAATAGTCGGTCCTTCATCAGCATTCGGTAATTCTTCAGTCCGACCCATACCGGATCCTTGATTGCGCTGAAATTCGTAAAGCTGTAATACGCAGACATGATGATCGGATACAGGCTGAATATGAGAAATCCCAGAATCCATGGAAGCGCAAATAACAATCCATCCCGATTTGCCTGTTTTTCGCGGGGACTCCAGGTTCTTTTCCCATCATGTTTCTTCAACTTTCTCATCCACGCATCCCCCTTATACAACACAGGGGGCAAATCAGATTTGCCCCCTGTGTCCTGTTATCAGATTATTTCTGCCCCTCCCTGTGTTGAATCACTCCAACCCAGAGGCAGTATCAGCAGCCTCCTGAATCGCATCGTCTGCGCTTCCGCCAAGAACCACAGAATCAACGGCATTCGTGAGCGTGATATCCAGATCACTACCATCAAGAATATTCGGCATCGCCACAAGGCTGGACTCCGAAAGCGCTTTCAGATAAACGTCATAGGACGCAGATGCCTTTATCACATCCTGATCCTTTAACAGAGATTTCAGTGCCGGTAAATCTCCTTTTAAGGTGACAAACATCTTTGCTCCATCTCCCATGGTGATATATTTCAGAAAATCCCACGCTCCATCAGGATTAGAAGCTGTTGTCGGAATATAGAAATTAGATGTCGCGATGTAATTATATGTCTTGTCCCCCTCCGACTCATAGGAAGGAAGCATTGCAAGTCCAAAGTTTACACCGGAATCCTCTGCCATCTTGTAAAACCATGGTCCATCGATCCGCAGAGCTTCCTTTCCGGACAGGAACGGATCCTGCGCGGAATTGACTTTTGCCTGTCCGGAAGTGACAAAACTGTTGACCGCATCGGAACCGAACTCTTTTACATAGCTTTCCAGCCAGCTCAGCGCCTTTCGAAAGCCCTCATTGTCAATCTCAAGATCTCCCGGCGTACCGAATGTACTTCCATCCGCGAAAGTCATGCATTCCCACCAGTATGAATTTGGAACAAGCGGAGCGCCAAGCTGGGTCACTTCACCGTCCTCCACTGTCGTGAGTTTGGATGACATTTCCTGAAGCTCTTCCATCGTCTTTGGAGGCGCATCATAGCCTCCGGCTTTTAAAAGATCCTTATTATAGTAAAGTGCGTCAACATTCGCACTGATCGGAAAAGCATACGTCTTATCCTGATAGACCTGCTCATCCATCGTTCCATCAACAAAAACGTCCTCAGGATTGATTCCATCCTTCTCGATATAATCATCGAGCGGCATCGCTATATTCTGCTCCGCATAATTGGGAATGCTTGTACCAAAGTCATCCGTAATATCCGGACCATTTCCTCCGGATATACCTGTAATGACTTTCTGCTGATCCGGGGTGCTCAGGCCGACTACCTGATACTTATCCTGACTGGCATTGTAAGCGTCGATAATCTGTTCGATATAAGATGCCTCATCTCCGCCCCAGAGGTACCAGAAATTCACAGTCTCCCTGTCCCCTGTCTGTTCTTTTTCCGTCGATGCGGCATATGTCATGTTTGTGGATCCTGCCATCATGCTGCACATCAATACTGCTGTGAGTCCTGCACTGAATGCTTTTTTCCCTTTCATGACTACCTCCAATCCGGGTCTGATTTCCCCACGAGTCCCGCTGGAATCATTCCAGCGGGAACACCATCCTCTTGAGATGCTATCAAATTCAGTCTCGTATTATCAGCTATCAGCATCTTCAGATGGGTTAATTTTATATTTTTACTATTTTTTACGCAAGTTATACATTAATTTATGAAAGTAGATTCCTTATCACGCATTTTTCAAATACTTTCTGCAATCGTATTTGAAAGTGCTGCCCAAAATCGTGTGAAAAAGGGAAGGCCTTTTTTCAGCCTTCCCTTTTTCGAACCGTTCTGTGCAATACTCGCTTTTGCTCAGCCCAGTCTGATCTTGAGTGTGACGATCTGGTAAGGCCGAATCTGGAAATGAATCTGTCTTCCATCTGTCTGAACTGTCTGGTCCTCTTCCTCCATAGTGTTGCAGAAGGAAGCCGACTGGATCTGCGCGCCTGCTGTCAGGGTAACATCACTTCTCCGGTTCCAGCACTCATACATCCTCACGATGACCGCATCCGAATCCTCTGCCTTCTTGACGGTTTCGATGACGACATTCTCCTGATCGACAGAGAACAGGGAGAATGAATCAGGAAGACTTCCGCCCCCGGCTTCCCTGGTCACCGCTTTCATCGGGTTATTGAGCTCATATGCCTGCGCCACCGTCCCTGCTTCTCTCCAGTCTCCCTGATGCGGGAAGATCGAGTAGGTAAAGGTATGATGTTCCTTATCTGCATCCGGATTCGGATACAGCGGAGACTTCAGCATCGTCAGTCCGACATCCGTCCCGCGGACAGAAACACCGAATTTGCAGTCATTCAGGAAACTGACACCGTATCCATCTTCCCCTACATCCAGCCACTTGTGGTGGCAGACCTCAAACTTCGACCAGTCCCAGGATGTATTGTCCGTCGTACTGCGCGTCACATTTCCATACTGGATATCGAAGGTTGCAGTCGATGTGTGGACATCGACAGGGAAGTGATCCTTCAGCATGATCAGATGCTGCTTCCAGTCAATTTCGTTGCGGATATCAATCCGGTCCAGATCGCGGTAGATACTGATATACTGGACGATTGTGGATTCCAGGTACCTCCGCTCAATCCGCACTGTCGCCCTGACCGGTCCTGTCTCCACAACCCGAAGACTCTCCAGCTGATCGACCTCCCATGACTTTTCCGTATAGTAGTTGTTGATATCCCAGGCATCAAAATTATGCGGCCTGTCCTCATAGCTGACGATGACGTTCCCCGGCTTTCCATCCTTCAGAATCTCTCGTTTCGCCCGCTTGTCATAGAGATGTGCAAACTGTCCCTTCTCATTGAACTCGATCCGGAAGAAATCGTTCTCCATGCAGGTTGTATCTACATGCAGAGAAGTCTTCTCTTCGGCCTTCCTGCCCTCTTTTTGCCCTGTCTGGATCACCCGGAAGGTCTCATATCCCTTCTGTGGAACATGGTTCACATATGACAACCAGCCATCTTCCGTCTTCTGAACTGCCAAAAGGCGTCCATCCTGCCCCTCAAGTTTGAAGGCAGTCTCTTCTGCGTCACCATCCATACCGTTGTCCGGCATCTGGAATGTCACGAGTCCAGCCTTCGACACCGAATTCGGGTTAAAGATCACAACACTTCCGGCGGCGGTCTTTACCTGAGAGGCGATATCTCCCAGCGACCTGTTCTGAAGTGTTTGATTCAGCGCGAATATCTTCTCATACTCTGCCTTTGAATCCTCATAAACCTCCTTGATCGCTGAGCCTGGGAGAATGTCATGGAACTGATTTCTTAAAATCACGATCCAGGCTTCATGGAGCTCCTTGTCCGGAGAATCCGCTCCTGTCAGCAGATTGTCAAGGACAGCGTACGTCTCCTCATCCTGAAAGGCAAGCTCTGCCTTCCGGTTGAAGCGCTTGTTTCGTGCCATCGTCGTGTAGGTTCCGCGATGGTACTCCAGATACAGTTCGCCCACCCAGGACGGAAGATACTTGCTGTCCTTCGTATCCGCCTCCAGCTTTTTGAAGAAGTCAAGCGCCGTCGAAGGCCTGGTCACAGGAAGTCCCGGAATCCCCCGGCTCATACGTCTTTGATTCTCCAGCTGCTCACTGGTCGGGCCTCCTCCTCCGTCTCCGAAGCCATAGCTGCAGAGAACCTCCCTGTTCAGATCCTTGTTCGAATACCGTGCCCAGGCTCCCTTCATCTGACTCGGGTTCAGATAACCGTTATATGTAGTAAAGTGCTCGGTCTCTGTTCCATTCTCCACGGCAGCCTTATGGTAGTCTCTTGTCGGAACAAAGTGCGTCAGCGTCCTCGTTCCATCAATCCCTTCCCACAGGAAGGTGTCATAAGGCATCTTGTTGGTCTCGTTCCAGCTGATCTTTGTCGTCATGAAGTAACGGATTCCGCTCAGCTTCATAATCTGCGGCAGTGCCGCGGAATAACCAAAGACATCCGGGAGCCACAGAATCTGGTTGTCCTTTCCAAATTCCTTCCTGAAGAACCGTTTTCCATACAAAAACTGTCTGGATAGCGCCTCCCCGGAAGCCAGATTGCAGTCGGCCTCAACCCACATGCCGCCTTCCACTTCCCAGCGGCCTTCCTTTACACGCTGCCTGATCCCTTTATAGACATCCGGTGCATTTTCTTTCACATACTCGTACAACTGCGGCTGGCTGGACATAAAGATGTATTCCGGATACCTGCGCATCAGTTCCAGTACGGTTGAAAAACTCCGGACTGCCTTGTCCTTTGTCACGCTCAGTGTCCAAAGCCAGGCGCAGTCGATGTGCGTGTGTCCGACACAGCAGACAAGCGGAGCGTCTTCCTTCCCGCAGTATTTGTCATAGAATTCTTCCGTTATATACGCCTGCGCCCTCTCCAGACTTGCATAGTAGGCTTCCGACCCTTCCTCACGCATATCCAGGAGGTTCAGGGAATCATTCAGTGCCTGGATGATCCGGATGTAGTCTGTGTCCTCCGGATCCAGAAGCCTTGCCGTATCATAGGGCACTGCCAGATCGTAATAGTACCTCTCGGTCACCCGGTCGAGCACTTTCATTGCAGTATCCAGAAACAAATGGAAATTTCCGTCCCCGGTATATGCGGACAGAATCACCCGGTAAGATCTTCCCGCCTCAGCCTTCTCTGTCAGGATAATTTCTCTGTGATTGACATCCAGGCCATGAATCCGTTTTCCGTCCACGAAGATGGAAAACTGGGGATTTGTCGCATCCCAGCCTCCTTCCGCGCCAGTCTTCACCTCATAAACGACGCACTTCCCGTCAAATTCCTCTGGAATTGTCAGGATCGTTTCAAACCAGTAATACTCCCGGTCGCCGCCCCAGATCTCTCCTCTGTGAAACGGCTTCCAGGCAGACGTATCAATGTGCTCAATATCTGTGAAGCGTTCAGAACTCCTGATCATCCGGAAGTCCGATACTGGTACACTTTCCGGATAGATTCTGTCCTGGAGGTACTCCAGCATCTTCCCGATGCGTTCCTTGATAAAATGCATAACACTCCTCCTTTTTCTGCTGTTCTTTATTGTAAACAGAGTGTATGTTGGTCTTCAGCCTTTATCTGCTCCACCCATCGTAAAACCCTTACATGTAATTTCTTCACCCCCACGGGTTCCAGAACCTGCTGCCGTCCCTGAAGGTGAACCACAGCGCCCATGCGCAGAACGCGCCGCTGATGATCAGCACGATATAATCCGCCGTCTGAAACTTCCGGTATGCATACCAGGATCTCTTTTTCTTCTTGCCAAATCCGCGCAGTTCCATAGCATTGGAGACAATGTTAATCTTCTCCATTGCGGAAAACAGCAGCGGAAAGATGATGCTCGATGTTCGCTTGATCCGCTCGGAAAGCTTTGCCTTCTTGCTCATTTCGATACCGCGCGCCTGCTGCGCGTTGCGGATGCGGCGGTAGTCGCCCTGGACATCCGGAATGTACCGCAGCGCAATTGCGACGGAGTACGCAACGGTATAGGGAATGCCGATCGTATTCATCGATGCGGCGAACTCACTTGGATCAGTCGTGACCAGAAAGATGAAGATCGCCGGCGTAACCGTGAAATACTTGATCACAACATTGAACAGGTAGAACAGCTCCTCACGCGTGACTGCATGTCCCGGCAGAAAGGATGCCAGAATCGTCTTTGATCCGTAGATCGAGCATCCCTGGTACGGAGAAATGATAAAAATGGCCACGACGTTCAGAATCATGAAGAACATGACGATTTTGAAGACAGCACTGATCTGCCGCCATTCCGTCTTGGACAAGGCAAAGAGTGTGACCGTGACAGCGATCATGATCAGAAGAATCCTTGTATCATACGTCATCGCACTTGTCACGCACCAGAGCAGAAAAAAGATCAGCTTGGTGCTGCCCGACAGCCGGTGGATCCATGTTCCTTTGTCTGTATAGCTGAGCAGCTTTGTCATCTTTCTTCCTCCCTCTGCATTCTCTCATATCCAATGAACCGGTTGACAAACTCATCCGGTTCAAGAATTCCGCACTTGCCTGCCAGATCATAGAGGGACGTTTTCTTGAGGCAGGCTTTGTCCGCCGTCACTTCGTCCGTGAGAATCCTTGCCGGTGTATCGTCAGCAAGAAGTCTGCCTTCGGCAAGTACGACAGCACGGTCCGTATATTCCAGCATCAGGTGCATATCATGTGTGATCATAAGAATCGTCAGTCCCATATCCGTGTTGAGTTTTTTCAGGAACTCCATGATCTCTGTATAATGACGGAAGTCCTGACCGGCGGTCGGTTCATCGAGGATCAGGATCTCCGGATCCATAACCAGGATCGATGCAATCGAGACGCGCTTCTTCTGCCCGAAGCTGAGCGCAGAAACCGGCCAGTTCCGCATCGGGTACAGGCCGCAGATCGTCAGAACACGGTTTACCCGCTCTGTGATCTCCTCCTGCGAAACGCCGCGCACTGCCAGTCCCAGTCCGACCTCCTCTGAAATCATCGGCTTTGAGATCATCTGATTCGGTGACTGCATCACCATTCCGATCTTCTCTCCCCTCTCTTTGATGGAAAGCGGCGCAATGTCCTCTCCATTCAGAAGGATCCTGCCCTTTTCAGGAGTGAGAAAACCGCAGACAAGTGAGGAGAGCGTGGACTTCCCCGCTCCGTTTTTGCCGACAACAGCCATCATCTCTCCCTTCCGGACAGAAAAGCTGATGTCTGAAAGAACCGGTTCGCCCTGCTGATAGGAATAAGAGATATGTTCGATCTGCAGTGCATACGGATTACTGTTTTCTTTCTGGGGAATCTTCGTCTCCTCGAACCAGCGGCGGACCTTCTGCCTGTACGGTTCGATATTCATCGATTCAATGTGCTGGGGATGATCCTCCGGACGAATCCTGCATCCTGCATGTTTGATCGCCGTCACATAGAGTGGTTCACGAACACCTGTCTCTGCGAGAATATCGCTGCAGAGAAGTTCGTCCGGCGTCTCGTCCGCAATAATCTTTCCATCACTCATAACCACAACCCGATCCACATCCCGGTAAAGCACATCCTCCAGACGATGTTCAATGATGATCACCGTCTTATCCTGCTCTCTGCAGATGCGGTCGATCAGATCGACGGTCGTCTTCCCCGTTGCCGGATCAAGATTCGCAAGCGGCTCATCAAACAGAAGAATCTCCACATCGTCAACCAGAACACCGCCCATCGAGACGCGCTGCTTCTGACCGCCTGACAGCTCGGACGGAGCGTGCTTTAAAAAACGTTCCATCCCGACGATGTGCGCCACCTCATCCACCTTCCGGAACAGCTCCTCCTGCGGCTGGTTGTCATTCTCAAGAGAAAATGCAAGATCCTCCGCGACTGTCAGTCCGATAAACTGACCGTCCGTATCCTGGAGCACCGTCCCGACATGCTTCGACATGCCGAAAATACCTGCATCCTCCGGAGACAAGCCGCATACGGAAAGCTTCCCGGACATCTCACCAGGCAAAGCTTCCGGTATCAGGCCGTTGATACAGTGTACAATGGTGGATTTTCCGCAGCCGGAAGGTCCTGTTATGAGTATCTTCTCCCCTTTTCTGACCTTCAGATTGATGTGCTGAAGGGTCGGCTCCTGCTGCGCCCGGTATTTGAATGAAAAATCCGAGAATTCAATGATGGGTAAACCGGTATCAGATTGCGAATTTTGCATTGATATTATTCCTGCTTTCTCCTGTTTCAATCCTCAAGCATACGGCAGAAATGCTGCCGCAATCTGGATTATACCAGATACTGACGCAGCCCGGCGGCTGATGTTCTCTTTTTCCAGGCAGGAAGCTGTACAGCTCTGTTTTTTTCTGATCGATTCCATATTCATATTTGAAGATATATCAGGTTAATGTTATAGTACAAGCTGTTAGTTTTGTTTCAGTTTCGTTACAGATACTGAGAGAAGGAGATTAAGTATGGCAGACAGAGAGAAAAAGAGAAAAAAGATCAGCATCAAGAATGTGGTCGCCTGCGGTATTGGAACTGCTTTGTTCGTGGTTCTGACAGAGGTGCAGATTCCGATCGGAATTCCAAACACTTCCCTTCAGCCAAGAATGGCGGTTCTTGCATTCCTGTCCGCAATCTTCGGACCGGCGACAGGTGCGGTCATCGGCCTGCTGGGACATGCGCTTGGTGACGCGCTCTACTACGGATCGGTCTGGTGGAGCTGGGTGTTTCCGGAAGCCGTTGTCGGAATCGCAATTGGCGCATTTGCCAGAAAGTTCGCTGTAAGCGATGGCGGTTTCACAAAGGGGAAGATGGTTCTGTTCAATATCGTGCAGGTAATTGCCAATGCCGTTGCATGGATCATTGTCGCACCGGTGCTCGACATCGCTGTATACGCTGAACCGGCGACAAAAGTATTCCTGCAGGGCGCATTTGCATTCCTTGGAAACATCATCATCATCGGTGTTCTCGGAACGCTGCTTCTGGCGACCTACTCAAAGATCGCCGGAAAGTCTTCCAGCCTGAAGAAAGAAGATTGATCTCAGGCTGAAAACAGTTTGATTCTTCACAATGTCAAAGAGCCGGAGCCATCTGTATTGACAGAAGGCCCCGGCTCTGTTTTGATATTCTCATGACAACAACCAAACAGTATGGACAGAATAAAGACATGAACCTTGACGAAATCACAAGCCAGATCATGGCCGATGCGCGAAACCGCTCTTACACAGAACGAGGCATTCCTCCAATCTTCCAGATTCATGAGAAGGCAAGGATTCTTCTCATCGGGCAGGCGCCGGGGAAAAAGGTGGAACAGAGCCTCATTCCATTTCACGACCAGTCAGGAAACACACTGATGCAATGGATGGGCATCGATCCGGAGACCTTCTACTCAGATCAGATTGCGATCATGCCCATGGATTTTTACTATCCGGGAAAAGGAAAGACAGGTGATCTGCCGCCCAGAGCTTTCATGGCGCAGGAATATCACGAAAAGCTGCTCCGGCTGATGCCAGACATACAGGTCACCATTCTGATCGGAAGCTATTCCATCCGGTATTATCTGGGAAAATGTGCGAAGCGGAACCTGACAGAGACTGTTCGGAACTATGCAGAATATCTGCCGGACTTCTTTCCAATTGTGCATCCGAGTCCTCTGAACATTCGCTGGCAGAAAAACAATCCCTGGTTCTACGCGGAAGTAGTCCCGGAGCTTCAGAAAATCGTGGGCAGAATATTATGAACGAAACACTTCAGCAACTCTATGAGAGGAAATCGACCCGTGCCTTTGATGACCGGGAGCTGACGCCGGAACAAATCCATACGATACTGGAAGCTTCCACCATGGCACCAACCGCCGGCAACCAGCAATTATATACCATTCTGCATGTAACCGATGAAGGGCTCCGCCTTGCACTGGCAGATACCTGCGATCATCAGCCTTTTATCGCGAAGGGAAAGCTGGTCCTTGTATATCTTGCAGACTGCCTGAAATGGTATGAGGCCTTCCAGGTTTCAGGATGTGAGCCGAGAACCCCTGGTCCCGGTGACCTTCTGCTGGCGATTGATGACGCGCTGATCGCAGCCCAGAATGCGGTTGTAGCTGCTGAGAGTATGGGGATTGGTTCCTGCTATATCGGAGATGTCATGGAAAACTGCGAATCTGTCAGGCAGCTTCTGAAGCTTCCAGAGTACGTCTTCCCGGCAGCCCTTCTGGTATTCGGTTTCCCGGCTCCTTCTGTCAGAAACCAGAAAAAACCGGAGCGTGCTGATCTCAGGTACATTGTCCATGAAAACACGTACCACCACATGAATGCCGGTGAATTGAAGGCGATGCTTGAAAAAAACTGTCCAGATTCTGAGTATACCGAATGGATCCGGGCCTTCTGCAGACGAAAATACAATTCAGCCTTCTCCCGGGAAATGAGCCGTTCTGCCGCAGCTTATCTGGAGCAGTTCCAGCGCTGACCTGTATCCGGTTTTTCCTCGCATATGCAAGCGTCAACAAACAAATTCGGCTGACAGGCACATCATATTCAGGCCCTTCCTCCCTTGTGAAAGTATCATGGCAATTGTGAGCCAGACCGCTGAACAGACTGTCAGCATGCATGCAGCGGAGCATCATATAAGAATCTGCACGATCAGAACCGCGATGGATGCGGCGGGGGGCGGTAAAGG
>USJM01000034.1 GCA_900555005.1 uncultured Lachnospiraceae bacterium
CTACGCTTTGGAAGTGAAGTCACGGTCCTGTACCACGATAATTACTACAAAGCACATCATGACCTGACATATGACGAGCGGGTGCGGCTGAATTATGACCACCCGGATGCATTTGACACGGACCGGATGATTGAGGATCTTGCCAGACTGAAGCGCGGCGAGACGATCGAGTGCCCGCTTTACGACTACACGATTTATGACCGGTCTGATCAGACCCTGATTGTCCGGCCGACCAGAGTCATCATTGTGGAAGGCATCCTGATTTTTCATTCAAAGGCGCTCAGAGATCTGATGGATATCAAGCTGTTTGTGGATGCAGACGCGGATGAACGAATCCTCAGACGAATCGTCCGGGATGTCAAGGAGAGAGGGAGAAGTCTTGACAGTGTCATCAGTCATACCTTCAGACCGTCAAGCCGATGCACGAGGCCTTTGTGGAGCCTTCCAAGCGTTATGCGGATGTGATCATTCCGGAGGGCGGCATGAACCAGGTGGCGGTTGACATGGTCATGAACCGGGTCCAGTATCATCTGGAGGGACGAGACAGGTAAAAATGGGCATGTCAGGGTGACCTATTCATGCTATACTCTTTAGTAACCATTGACGGACATATCGTTGAGGAAATACATTTCCGGAAAGGCTTGAGATTATGGGAAAAACACAGTTTTACCGCTGCGGCGGATGCGGAAACTTCGTGGCATTCATCGGCGAGAAGACAGCCTGCACACCGAAGTGCTGCGGGGAGCCGATGACGCTTCTTGAACCGAATACAACAGATGCGGCGGTTGAGAAGCATGTTCCGGCGGTGACAGTCGACGGAAACAAGGTCACCGTTCAGGTCGGAAGCACACTTCACCCGATGACGGAAGAGCACCATATTGCGTTTATCTGTCTTGAGACAAGCTTTGGCAGACAGCTTCGTTATCTGAATCCGGGAGACGAACCGAAGGCTGTATTTCTGATGGCGGAAGGGGACGAAGCGGTTTCTGTCTATGCGTACTGCAATCTGCACGGTCTCTGGGAGAAGAATCTGACAGAACCGGAAAAGGCGCCAACGAAAGTCCTGGTTTCCTATTTTTCAACGGATGGCGGAACAAAGCAGGTGGCAGAGACGGTTGCGGAGGTGACCGGCGGCGACCTGTTCGAGATTGCTCCGAAGGTTCCGTATACCGACGATGACCTTGACTGGACGGACAGAAGCTCCAGGTCAAACCAGGAGATGCACGACGACAGCGCACGCCCGGCACTTGCAAAGAGCCTTGAGGATGCAGGAAAGTATGACGTTGTCTTTGTCGGGTTCCCGATCTGGTGGGGGATGACGCCAAAGGCAGTCTTCACCTTCTTTGACGGACTGGATCTGGCCGGCAAGACGATTATTCCGTTCTGCACATCCGGCGGCTCCAAGGCTTCGATGGTGGACAAGGACTTTGACCAGAACGTCAAAGGCGCAGCGAAGATCCTTCCTGCAAATCTTCTGAATGGAAAGCCGGGCAAGGAAGACATCGAGAAGTGGGTGCGCGGGCTCGGACTGTAAAGGCGGGACCGGCAGGACTCATAAGATCAGCAGCATCAAGTGCCCCGGATCATGGAAAACATCCATGCTTCCGGGGCGTTTTTTGCCTGAAATGATTGCTTGCCTTCATTGACCGCCCATTGACCGATAGAAATCTGTATGGTAAAGTCATGCCATGCAGGTTCTTCCTGATGGAGCACAGGCTTCGGGGGAAGACCAACAGGGAACAAGGTGCGAATCCTTGACAGTGCCGCTACTGTGTGGAGCGAAGGCTCCGAGCCAGATACCTGCCTGCATGCTGGCACAGCGTTTCTTCGGGATCAAAGAAAACGTGCTTTATGATTCTGGAGAACTGCCATCCGGCGGGACGTTCGTTCCCGTCGGGTGGTTTTTTATGTCCTGACACGGACAGGAAAGGAGATTTATGAAAAAGAAATGGTCTGTATTTGCTTTACCGGCGATGATGAGGCCAGCCGCCGCAATGTGCTGCGAGGCAAGTCCGAGG
This sequence comes from uncultured Lachnospiraceae bacterium, assembly GCA_900555005.1. The sequence goes on from USJM01000034.1 coordinate 2,019, forward strand.
CAGACGGAGAATACGGAGGCTGTGGCAGCGGGGGCTGCTGAAACGGAAGCTGCAAAGGCAGATACCGTACTCCCTTCAAAGGATCCTGCGGGAAATGATATCACGGTGCCGGAAGAAGTCGGCAAGATTGTATCCATGGCTCCTTCTGTCACGAGGCTTTTGATCGATCTGGGGATTTCCGACAAGCTGGTCGGTGTGGATACCTATTCCGAGCAGTACTATGGTGATGAGCTGCCTGCAGACCTGCCTGCCTACGATATGATGCATCCTGACAATGAGTCAATCGTGGCCCTGAAGCCTGACATTGTGTTTACGACAGGGATGAGCAGCTCGGGTGGTGATGATGTCTATTCCGCAGTCCGGGCAGCGGGCATCTGCACCGCGGACATCCCAAGTGCCTCTTCGCTTGACGAAATCGGGGAAACCATCACATTTGTTGGGGACTGCACCGGCACACAGGACAAGGCAGAAGCGATCAATCGCGACTATTCATCTGCTGTGTCCGGCATCAAAAAGATTGGCGATGGCATTCCGAAGGAGGAGAAGAAGTCTGTTCTCTACGAGATCTCCACACCGACATCAGATTCTCCGTCGATTTACTCCGCCGGAAAGGATACCTACATCACAGAGGCCATCACCGATATCGGAGCAGAAAGCCTGACGGCGGATCAGAAGGATGCCTGGCCGTCCATCTCCGAGGAGGCTGCAATTGCCATGAACCCGGATGTCATTCTGACAACAGATAATTACACAAAGGATGTCGTCAATACGCTTCTCTCGCTGACCGGCTGGGAGAATGTCACCGCAGTTAAGAACAAGGATGTCTATTATATTGACGCCAATCTGCTGAATCAGCCGAATCACCATGTTGTGAGTGCGATGATCGATATGGCAAAGGACATCTACCCGGAGGCATATGCCGGGATGGAGGATCCTTTTGCACAGTGAGCGCAGGCTGACAGATAAGGGGAGGAGAGGACAGAGCGTGGCGGTCACGGTCACAGGGATTGCCGCATTCCTTGTCTGTGTGTTTTCCCTGTGTGTGGGCGTAGGAAGTGTTGCCATCACGCCTGCGGAATCCCTGCGGATTATCTGGGGAAAGCTGACAGGAAGAGGGGATTTTCCAGACATGAATCCTTCTCTTGTCTCAATCCTCTGGGATATTCGTATGCCGCGGGTGGCGATGGCCTTTCTGTCGGGTGGTGCGCTGTCCCTCTCGGGGGCAGTGATGCAGACCATCCTGCAGAACCCCCTGGCGTCTTCCTACACACTTGGAGTTTCCAGCGGGGCTTCTCTCGGCGCGGCAATCGTGATTGCGTCCGGGATCTCACTGCCGGTACTGGGAACGTTCCTGCTTCCGGTTACCGCTTTTGGCATGGGATTTCTTGTGATCGCGGCGGTTCTTTTCATTTCCTCCGGCATCAGCAGTTCTCTGCAGACACACACGGTGATTCTGATGGGGATGTCGGTATCTCTGTTTGTGAATGCGCTCCTGACGCTGCTCTCCTCGTTTGCGGGGAATCGGCTGCAGCAGCTGATTCTCTGGCAGATGGGATCCTTCTCGGGAATGAGATGGTATCATGTGGAAATACTGGCCCCTGTCTGTCTGTCAGGCCTGATTCTTCTTGTCCTCCATGCAAGGGAACTGGATATCCTGTCCTTCGGGGATGAGCATGCACTCTCTCTGGGCGTGAGTGTGAAAGGGGGAAAGCTTTTTGCACTTACCCTCTCCACACTTCTCACGGGAGCTGTGGTTTGCTTTACCGGAACCATCGGTTTTGTAGACCTTGTGGCGCCTCACGCAGTGCGCAGGGTTTTCGGAACCGAGAATCAGAAGGTGCTTCCGTTGTCCTTCCTTTTTGGCGGGGCGTTCCTTGCTCTGTGCGACATGCTCTCACGGTCGCTTCTTGCGCCCAGGGAGATTCCGGTCGGGGCAGTGACTGCTTTGGCAGGCACACCTTTTTTTATCTGGCTTTATGTGCAGGGAGGAAAGAATGGATGAGACAACGAAAGTCCGGCCTGCCGGGGCTTACATGAATGCGGCCTTCGAAGTCCGGAATCTCTGTGCCTTTTATGGGAAGAAGCGGCCAAAGGATCCCGGGAAAATGGTGCTGCGGGATGTGAGCCTTGTGATCCCTGCAGGAAGCGCTCTCGGGATTATCGGTCCGAACGGTGCCGGGAAAAGCACCCTTCTCCGTGCGCTTGCGGGAATCATCCCATCAGAAGGGGAGATCCGGATGTTAGGAGAACCGCTTGCCGGAAAGAAACGCCGGGAGATCGCCTGCTGCTGTGCGCTGATGAGTCAGTTCTTTCCGACAGGCTTTGCCTATTCGGTGAGGAAAACCGTGGAGATGGCGCGGTACGCAAGAGGAAAGAGCGGCATGAGGGACCGGGTGGTGGTACAGAAGAGTCTGGAAGAGGCAGGCCTTCAGGAGCTTGCGGACCGTCCGATAACCGAGCTGTCCGGCGGGCAGCTTCAGCGTGTATTCTTTGCCCGGGCGCTCGCTCAGGAAACACCGTTCTGCTGCTGGATGAACCTGCCAGCAGCCTGGATCTGCAATACCAGGCAGAACTCACAGAGCTTTTGAAACGCTGGAAAACGCGAAAAACGACGCTGCCGGATGGCAGGACCGTTCCCAACACTCTGATCAGCGTCTGCCATGATCTTTCACTGGCCCTGGATCTTTCAGATGACCTGGTCCTTTTGCAGGATGGGAGAGTGCTCGCGGCAGGACCAGGAGATCAAGTGCTGAGCCGGAAGCTGCTGCAGAGGGTTTACGGAATGGATGTTCCTGCCTATATGCTCCGGCGGGAAGACTTCTGGAAGACGCTGATAGCGAGAGAAACATAACACAGTATATGGAAAACCGGGAGACTGGAGAGATCCAGACTCCCGGTTTTCCGTCAGGTGCTGCATTTTCCGTCAGGTGGTACAGATGAGAGGGACATACCAGCGATCAGGATGATGTCCCGGTCAGCTCTGGGAGCTGAAATGCATTCCGGAGATGTCACGAATGGTCAGACTGCTGTTTTCCGGAATCGACCCTACGGCCTCGAGATTCAGCATGCCGCGGAAGAAGGTTGCACGGATATTGACCGATTCGATCATCTCCGTGTTCCGGACGTTGATGTCAAAGGTTGACGGACTGGTGAAGGTACCAGATGCCGTGAAGTGATACCTCGTCAGATGGCTTGTACGCACTTTTCCATCCATTCCGACTGCGAGTGTCTGAGTGACCGCATCAGCCGGATCATCATCATGGCAGATCAGATGCTCATTTCCCTTCGGAATCGTGCGGCCGGCAGGACTGAAGGGGTCAAACGCGAAAGCAGGCGCAGCATGTTCAGCCCTTTTGTTGAGTTCAAAGTCAAGGTACGCGACATTGTCCTCGAACCGGAAGGTGACTGCCTTCATCGAAAGCCCGTCTTTTTCAAAGTATCCGGGACCTGCGATAAAGTCCTCTACAGAAGGATACGAGTCAGAATCTGCGATGTAGCGGATTTTTCCGTACTGTTTTTCAAGCAGAGGAGCCCGTATCCCCCAGAGGACAGGAAGCTGCCAGTCTTTCAGACAGGAGCGAAGGGAGGAAAGCGCCGCCTGATTCTCCGGGAGAGGTTCAGCTGCACCGTCTCCTTTCATTGCAGGAAGCAGCGTATCATAGACAATATTCAGCTCCGCTTCCGTGTTCAGCGCGCAGGAGGTCAGAACAACAACGGCGTTTTTCTGCGGGATGACCAGACCGAACTGCCCGAATGCCCCATCGGCACGCCAGATCCCGGGGACGTCGCACTGCCAGTTCTGAAAACCATAGCCCTTCAGCCAGTTGGATGCGATGTCTCCGTTGTTGTAAATCTCATTGTCGGTTTCAATCTGTCGGGCGGACATCTGCGCTATATAGTCATGATTGAGCAGACGCTTTCCGTCCCAGACCCCGTCCTGCTCCAGAAACCAGATGAACTTTGCCATGTCGAGTGTGGTCAGCTTCATGCCCCAGCCGCCGCCTTGCACGGTTTTTGTGAAATCATCCCCCATGTTTCTTGAAGCGCAGGTGGCATCTGTGATGCCGAGCGGTTCAAAAAGCCTGGGTGTCAGGTATTCAATCAGCGTCTGACCGGACTTCTTCTGGAGGGCTGCAGCCGCCAGATCAGTTCCCAGGTGTTGTACTGAAACATCGTTCCCGGAGCAAAGTGGAAGGGATGTGCGAGAAATGCGCGAATCCAGTTCCCGTCAAAGCGTTCTGCCTCCGCCATGGTCATTTCGCTCTTGTGACCGCAGCTCATTGTCAGGAGACTGCGCAGATCAGCCTTTGCCAGATAATCGGAAATAACAGGAGGGCAGTACTCCGGAAACAGGTCGGTCAGCCGATCGTCGAGTGACAGGAGCCCCTCCTGAACCGCAAAGCCGACTGCTGTTGCAGTCAGTGTCTTTGAAAATGAGTACATCGGATGCCGCAGGTCTTTTCTATATGGCGAAGCCCAGCCCTCGGCGGCAATTTTTCCATCTCTGACAATCATAAAGCTGTGAAGTTCCACGCCGGCCTTCTTTTCTTCCCGAAGGAAGGCTTCAATCGCGGAAGAGTCGATCCCGGCTTCCTCCGGCGTTACATGTTCAAATTCTGACATCTTCGTTTCCTCCTTTTGCGCCATTATAGCATGATCCTGATGGTGGAGGCATCCCTGAAAATATCATGTAAATAAATAGACGCCTAAACAATAGAACACAAAAAAATAATGCACAATCTACTTTACACGCATATTCTGGGCGTGCTAGTATATATACGAAGGCTTCAACAACTACGTTTAAAAAAATCTATTTCTATTGAAGAAGGAGGTATGCAGGATGGGACTTAGCATTGATTTTACCGGAAAAACTGTATTGGTAACTGGCGCAGGACGTGGGCTCGGGAAGGCTATGGCGCTTACCTTTGCGCAGGCAGGTGCAGATGTATATCTCGGGAATCGAAAAGAAGATCAGGGCATGGAAACGGTCAAAGAGATCGAGGCCATGGGCCGCAAATCAGGCTTCACCAGATGCGACGTCGCAAAAGAAGAGGATGTCAAGAAGCTTCTCCACGATGCCGTTGATTTTGGCGGCGGGAAACTTGATGTATTTGTGAATGCAGCAGGAGTGATCTCCATCGAAGATGTCATGTATACTTCTGATGAAGAAGTGAAGCGCCTGTTTGATATCAATGTGCTTGGAACCATTCATGCCTTAAAGCATGGATTATCGGTCATGGAAAAGCAGAAGCATGGAAATATTGTCACGGTTTCTTCAATCGCAGGTCGTGGCGGAATGGCGATGCTGCAGGCTTACTGTGCGTCAAAGGCGTCTGTGATCAGCCTTACGCAGAGCGCCGCTAAGATGGCCGCGCCATACGGAGTCCGGGTCAACAGTATCGCACCAGGCATTATCCGGACTTCCATGTGGGAAGAGATACTTGATGGAATGGCTCATGGCTGGAATCCGGACGATAAGAGAGAACTGTCATCCGAAGAGCGAGAAAAGCTCTGGAATGCTTCTGTTCAGGGAATGATTCCGATGGGACATGCCCAGCAGCCGGAAGATATTGCATGGGCTACAGCCTTTATCGCTTCTGATCTTGCACGGGAAATCACCGGGCAGGTTCTTGCCATCGATGGCGGTACGACAATGGTATAATCAGAGCGACAGCCTGGAGGAGAGACTGCAGGCTGCCGCGTCCATAACAAAAAACAATTAAGCATCCATACAGGATAAAAGCCTTGGCAGAATGATGCCTGGGCTTTTATTTTTTTATAGCAAACCTGAAAAAAATCCCCCTTTATCTGAAGTATCTGTACTTTATGCACAATGTATATCGAAATATACTTGTAACAGTGGTTGAAATAACAGTTATAGAATATAGAAATATTCATTAGTGCCAGAAACATGACGGAGATGGAGGAATATGAGTGATGTAATTGTGCGTATGGAACATATCTGCAAGTCGTTCCCCGGGGTCAAGGCACTTGACGACGTCAGTCTGGAACTTCGGTCAGGAGAAGTGCTTGCTCTGCTTGGAGAAAATGGCGCTGGAAAGTCAACACTGATGAAGATCCTGAGTGGGGTTTACACGAAAGACAGCGGGACGATGGAGATCTTCGGGAAACAGGTGGAATCACTGAACCCGAACAGTGCCCGGGACGCAGGCGTCGCGATTATCCATCAGGAAATGAATATGTGCAATGATCTGACGGTCGCAGAGAATATGTTCCTTGGCAGAGAATTATACAAGGGTGTTGTCCTTCAGAATGCGCAGATGAACGAAATCGCAAGAAAATATCTCGATGAGCTGGATGCCGACATTGAGCCGACAGAGGTGGTGAGAACTCTGCCTGTTTCCAAACAGCAGATGGTAGAGATTGCGACAGCGCTTTCAACAATGCAAAGATCCTTGTGATGGATGAACCGACTTCTGCACTGACTTCGCGGGAGATTGAGAACCTGTTCCGCATTATCCGAAAGTTCAGGGAGGAAGGAAAGGGCATTATCTACATCTCCCACAGACTGGAGGAGCTTCCGAGAATTGCAGACCGGGTCACCATTATGAGGGATGGAAAGTATATCACCTCCGGGAAATTCAGTGATTTTTCAATGGATGAAATTATCCGGAATATGGTTGGACGGGAGATCAAGGACAAGTTTCCGAGAGTTACCTGCAAACGTGGCAGGAAAATATTCGAGGTTCGCAATCTCAATGCAGGTCGTCAGGTGCGGGACATCAACTTTTCTCTCTATGAGGGGGAGATTGTCGGATTCGCAGGACTGATGGGAGCCGGAAGGACGGAGACGACAAGAGCCATATTTGGTGTTGACCCGAGAGAGAGCGGAGAGTTTTTCCTGGATGGAAAGCAGATTCGGATCAGAAAGCCGGAAGACGCGATCAAAGCTGGAATTGTCCTTGCCCCGGAAGACAGACGGAAAGACGGACTGTGTGTGAAGTTAAGTATCCGTGAAAACATTGCACTTCCAAATCTTGACATCATTGGTGGAAAGAGCGGTGTTCTCTCTTCCTCAAAGGAGGAGGAAATGTGCGCCAGGGCGATTAAAGATCTCTCCATCAAGACACCGAACGAGAATGTGAATGCCGATACGCTTTCAGGAGGAAATCAGCAGAAGGTGGTTGTCGGCAAATGGCTGGTAAGAGACTCAAGGGTTGTCATGTTTGACGAACCAACAAGGGGAATTGATGTTGGTGCAAAGGTGGAGATCTATAACCTGATGAACAAGCTCAAACAGCAGGGAATTGCAGTCATGTTTGCTTCCTCCGAGATGCCGGAGGTTTTGGGAATTGCGGACAGAATTCTGGTGATGTGTGACGGGCAGATTACAGGAGAGCTTTCCAGGGAAGAAGCAACTCAGGATCTGATCCTGAAATACGCGACCAGCTTTCAGGCAAAACAGTGAGGAGGAACGGAATGAAGAAGAGAAGTTCATGGAAGCGTTTCTTTGAAATCAAAGGAATGAGGAACGCTCTGACAGCTTTTGCAGGGTTGATTGTCATCTATATTGTTTTTGGAATCATCAACACCAAGGTGTTTTCCCTGATGAACTTCCTGAATGTGCTCAGGTCGATGTCCAAGTACCTTCTGGTCGGAATCGGACAGAGCTATGTCATGATCACAGGGAACATCGACCTGTCGATCGGGTCAGTCGTTGCAATGAGTACGATGCTGGTGGCAAAGCTGATGACGATGGGAGTGCATCCGGCACTGGCAATTCTGGTTGCACTGGCATGCGGGCTTCTGATCGGAGTCATTAACGGGTTCCTCGTCGGAAATTCAAGCTTCCGCCTTTCATCGCAACGCTTGGAACGATGTTTGTTGCAAGAGGTGTCGGCTATATCGTGAATAACAACCGGAATACGGACAGCATCAACAGTGCGCTTTCCAAGCCGGTGGCAGATCATTTTCAGAACCTGTTCTATTATGGAAAGTTTCTTGGCATCTACAACACCTTCTGGATCGCGTTGATTCTATTCATCGTATTCTTTTTCGTCCTTTCAAAGACGCGGACAGGCAGACATATCTACGCAGTTGGTTCCAATGTTGATGCTGCAAGACTTGCAGGGGTTGATGTCAACAAGACAACGACCATCACATACCTTGTGAGTGCGTTCTGTGCAACAGTCGTCGGTGTGATCCTCTGTGCGCAGGCAAGCATGGGCAATATGGAAGCGGGAAATATGTACGAAATGTACGGTGTTGCAGCAGGGGTCATCGGAGGGGTTTCTCCTCTCGGAGGTTCGGGCCTTCTGCTTGGAACATTTGCCGGAGCAGGTGTCTGGCAGGTTCTTGAAAATGGGCTGAACATGGTCCATGCGCAGGTCGGAATTCAGAGAATCGTCATTGGTGTGATCGTTGTTCTGGCAGTCCTTGCGGATATTCTTCTGAGAAACAGGAAAAAGAACTGAATTTTAGGCGGTGAACATCACCTTCCGGGCTCCCGGAGGGTGGGTAAATATTTCAAAGCATTCCAAAACAGGGAGGAATCAACTATGAACAAAAAACTTATCTCCATTCTTTGCACAGCAGCTATGGCTGGGTCTCTTTTGGCTGCGGCACCGGCCTTCGCAGAGAGCCAGACAGAGGCTTCCACGGAAGCTTCCGGATCTGCTCCGACGGCAGAGGAACTTCTTGCGGAGAAGGTGACGCCGGACAAGGCGTACAAGTTTGCACTGATTACGATGGATTCCATCGACCAGCACTGGGTCAACATGAATAACGGCGCTCAGGAGGAAGCAAAGGCTGACGGTGTCACAGTTGACTTTATGTCCCCGGATACCAAGGATGATGCAAAGCAGATTGAGATGGTCAATAATGCAACAGCAGCCGGATATGATGCCATTATGATTGCGGCAAATGGCCCGGATGCCATCACAGGGGCGCTCAAGGACGCACAGGCAGCAGGAATCAAGATTGTCTATGTTGACTCACCCGCAAATCTTGATGCGGAGGCAACATTCTCGACTGACAATAAAGCGGCTGGAAAGACAGCTGGCGAGCAGATGATCGCAGCACTGAAGGACAAGGGGATCACCAAAGGTGATATTGGAATTGTGAATGTCAATGCGTCCACCCAGACAGCTGTTGACCGTGAGCAGGGCTTCCGTGATGCATTTGACGGCACGGATTTCAATATTCTTGAGACACAGTACTGCGACGGCGATGCTTCCAAGGCACAGAGCGAGGCAGAAAATTACATCACGCAGGGTGTTGTCGGCATCTATGGAACCAATGAAGGTTCTTCCACAGGAGTTGGCAATGCAATCAAGGCTTCCGGAAATACAGACCTGGTTGGTGTTGGGTTCGATAAGTCTGATACGATCAAGGATCTGATCAAGGATGGTTACCTGGCATGCACGATGGCTCAGAATCCGGATGTCATGGGGAAGCTCGGCGTCAAGGCCTGCATCAAGGTGATGAATGGCGAGGATCTCGGCGGTGTGACGGTTGATACAGGGGTCACAGTTCTGACAAAGGACAATGTGAACGGCTGAGAAACCTGAAGGTTGTACTGCAAAGCAAAAACAGAAGGAAAAGCTGCCGGGAGCCCGGTGGCTTTTTCTGTTGTGCAGTATATGCGGAGGTTAAATGGCTAAATACAGATGATGAATCAGTATGGCTGTTGTATACTTGAATAAACAGTCTGCAATGCCGAGGTACTGAGAAAGACAGGAACCCCGAGGAAAGACACAATGGATCAACAGGAGATGGATGACATGGACAGAAAATATCAGCTGGACACAGCAGAAAACAAAGAATTTTTGAAGAATGTCCGGGATACGCTTCTCGAATTTGGAAAAAAATTTGCAGCTCCGGACGGGACAGCTTATTATCTTGGCGATGATGGAACACCTTGGACAGACAGAAGCCGGGATACCTACGAGACGGCACGCTATGCTCACAGCTATGTGCTGGGGTATCTGCTTGGGAAAAAGCAGTATGAGCAGCAGGCTTTTGACGCGATGAGAGGACTTGCAAAAGGTGCAAGGGATGAGAAAAACGGTGGATGGTTTGAAGGAATCAAGGCAGACGGCACACCGGTTTCCGGAAAACTCTGCTATACGCATGCCTTTGCGATTCTTGCGTCTTCCTCGCTTGTTCTGGCAGAGAAGGCAGGCGCTTCTTCTCTATCAGGGGTTGCTTGCACAAAGGGAGCAGGAGCTGAAAACCTGTTGAGGCTTGCACTGGATACCTATACGGAAAAGTTCTGGGATGAAAAGAGCGGACTGGCATATGATAACTGGAATACAGAATTTACAGAACTCAGCTCATACCGCGGACTCAATGCCAATATGCATTCGGTAGAGGCGTTTCTTGCAGCCTATGATGTTACAGAAGATACAGAATATCATGATCGGGCTAAGAGCATTATTGATCATGTAATTAGCTGGGCGAAGGATTGCAGCTGGAGAATTCCGGAGCACTATTCTGAAGACTGGGTGCCGCAGCCGGACTTCAACAAGGATCATCCGGATGATCAGTTCAAGCCATTCGGTGCAACACCCGGCCATGGGATTGAGTGGGCAAGGCTGATTACACAGTTTGCACTTTCCATGTATCCGGACGATGCAGACAGGGAGTTGAGAACGCACTATGTGGAGGCAGCGGAGCACCTGTATGGAAGGGCTGTCGCGGATGCATGGGACAGTGATGGGGCGCCGGGACTTGTTTTTTCGACAGATTGGGACGGGACGCCTGTGG
>USJM01000035.1 GCA_900555005.1 uncultured Lachnospiraceae bacterium
TCGGCCGGTGGAGCGCAGAAGGGCGCTGGGAGCCATGGCGAGAGCCTGCAGCGGGTACGCAAAGCCGACAATCTGCAGGTATCTGGCTCCGATCTTCTGGATGGCCGCACTCCCTGTGTACAGGCGCATGACGGACATCGGCGCAAAGACGGCGAGGGCACCAAAGGTGATTCCGGAGATCATCATGAAAACGATGGTCATCCCGTAGGATTTCCGGATGTTTTCATGCTCCCCGGAGCCGTAGAACTGTGAGAAGAACAGCATGCCGCCGCCCACAAAGCCCCAGTATCCCGAGAACATCAAACTGGAATACTGGGCGCAGAGGCCGGCTGCGCCGACGGTGCGTTCACCGAGAGAGGCGAGCATGATTGTATCGACCATGGAGCCTGTCGTAGTCAGCAGATTCTGAAGGGCGACAGGAATTGCGATGACGGAGATCATCTGAATCAGCCTCAGAAGCGGAAGCTGCTGGTAGTCTGAGTGAAGTCTGTTGTTTCTGATGGTGTCTTTTCTGGATTTCAGATTGCCGTTCATAAGGGTCTCCTGGGATTCTGATGATATAAATCTGAGAGAGGCGGGTGCAGTCAGCAGCGCTTTGTGATTGGATCCGTCTCCAGGTCAATCGGCTGCCGTCCGGCAGGCGCGTACAGTAGAGTATACAGGAAACCGAGGCTGTTTACACAAATATTCCGTCTCTGTTTTGTACAGAAAAATTTGCGGAAACTGGTGATATTCACGAATGATTCGGGAAACGAACCTGTGCGGCTGCACAGGGATGGTTTGTGGGCATCAGCTATGTCATAGACTGTTTCGATTTTGGGCGAATGGGCGAAAAGCGCTCCTCATTCGCGAAAAGCTTTTTTGCGTTCCGCAGGGTGGATGGGCAGATGGGTCTCTTCCTATTAAATAAACCTTAACAGATTGACTAAAAATAAATCGATCAAAATGGAAGAAACAGGATAAATTTCATCGAACATATGGTCGAAGATTGCGGAATTATTAATTTTAGTTTACATACATGAAAATTCTATGTATAATCGAGCCAAAGTGCCAGGTTTCAAGGGGCACAAAATCGGCGGACAGATGACGCCGCAGACGTTCATTTCCGGAATTAAGGGGCTGGAGGAACGGCTGATGCAATGGGAGTAAGTAATTAATAGTCAGCTGAGGTACGTATATGGAACAGTATATCATCAAGGGCGGCACGCCTCTGAAGGGTGAGGTGGAGATCGGCGGGGCCAAGAATGCGGCTCTCGGAATTCTCGCAGCCGCAATCATGACAGACGATACTGTAATTATAGAGAATCTTCCGGATGTTGCGGATGTGAATATCATGATCGAGGCGATGAGCCAGATCGGTGTTCACATCGAGAAAATTGACAGGCATACCATTAAAATCTGCGGTGCGGACATCGGCGATGTCAACATCGAATACGAATACATCAAGAAAATCCGGGCAAGCTATTATTTTCTGGGAGCGCTGCTCGGAAAGTACAAGAAGGCTGAGGTGCCGCTTCCGGGCGGCTGCAATATCGGTTCAAGACCGATCGACCTGCATCTGAAGGGATTCAAGTCCCTCGGGGCGAAGGTTGTCATAAAGAGCGGGGTTGTCTGCGCGTCGGCATCAAGGCTGGTCGGACAGCACATCTTCCTGGATACGGTTTCCGTCGGGGCGACGATCAATATCATGATGGCGGCGTCGATGGCGGAAGGCCGGACGGTGATTGAAAACTGCGCGAAGGAGCCGCATGTTGTCGATGTGGCGAATTTCCTGAACAGCATGGGCGCGAATATCAAAGGCGCCGGGACGGATGTCATCCGGATCATCGGGGTACCGAAGCTTCACGGGACCGAGTATTCCATCATTCCGGATCAGATTGAGGCGGGCACCTACATGTTTGCGGCAGCCTGCACACACGGAGATGTGACGGTCCGGAATGTCATTCCGAAGCATCTTGAGGCGACGGTCTCAAAGCTTCTTGAGATTGGCTGCCGGGTCGAGCAGTTTGACACGGCGGTTCGTGTGATCGGGCCGGAGGGAAGCCTCTCTGCAGCGAATGTCAAGACGCTTCCGTATCCCGGATATCCGACCGATATGCAGCCTCAGATCGGTGTGGCACTTTCCATGGCGGAGGGAACCAGCATCGTCACAGAGAGCATCTTTGAGAACCGGTTCAAATACCTGGATGAGCTGGCCCGCATGGGCGGCAGCGCGAAGGTCGAGGGGAATGCAGCAATCATCACAGGTGTGAAGCATCTGACGGGTGCGCGGATGAGCGCGCCGGATCTTCGGGCAGGTGCAGCGCTTGTGATCGCAGGTCTTGCTGCGGACGGCATCACGATCATTGATGATATCGTCTATATCAAGCGTGGATATGAGGATTTTGATGGGAAGCTTCGGAGCCTCGGAGCGAAGATCGAGTGCGTCTGCACAGAGAGAGAAGCGAGAAAATTCATGCTCAAGGTTGGATGAACCGGAGAGGGATCAGCCAGTCTCAAGATAGAACTGTCGGGAGCGCCTGCAGGCCGAATGGCTGCGGACGCTCCTTTTATGTGACGCGTATTGCCGTGTCATGGGAGTGGAAAGTTGCAGTTTAATCTGATATGATGTATGTACTTGTGAGCAGTGCCAGTATACGGATGCCTGCCTGAGAGACCGGTCAGAGAGCCGGAGCTCAGGCTCCTGGCCTGCCATGAATCATGATTCCACGAAAGAGAAGGCCGGAGGGGCCGGACACTGAAAAACAGCAGGTGATCGGATGAGTAAGGTTGCGATTCTGACAGACAGTAACAGCGGTATCTCGCAGGAGCAGGCAAAGGCGTACGGGGTCTATGTTCTGCCGATGCCGTTCTATATCAATGACAACCTCTATTACGAGGGAATCACGCTGACACAGGAGCAGTTCTATGCACATCTGGAGGGAGATTCGGAGATCCATACGTCCATGCCGGTCGTCGGGGATGTCCTTGACAGATGGGACAGCCTTTTGAAGGAGTATGACGAGGTTGTCTATATTCCGATGTCAAGCGGACTGTCTTCCAGCTGTGAGACTGCAAAGACGCTTGCGGAGGACTACAACGGAAGGGTCGAGGTGGTCGATAACCATCGAATCTCCGTCACAATGATGCGTTCGGTCCTGAATGCAAAGGGGCTGGCGGATCTGGGATGGAGTGCGAAGGCGATTCGGGAATATCTGGAGAAGACAGCTGCGGATTCCAGCATCTATATCCTTGTGCCGACCCTGAAATATCTCAGAAAGGGCGGAAGGGTGACGCCGGCAGCGGCGGCGCTCGGCTCTCTGCTGAAGATCAAGCCTGTGCTGCAGATTCAGGGTGAGAAGCTGGACTCCTACGCAAAGTGCCGGACGCTGAAGGGCGCGAAGACTGCGATGCTCGGGGCGATCGAGAACGATATTGAGAATCGCTACAAGCCGGTGCATGGTCTGAGTGATCTCTGGATTGATGCCGCCTACTCCGGGCTGATGCGCGACGAGGTGACAGAGTGGGTGAAGGATATCCACGCGCAGTACCCGGTCGGCATCTGTCTGCAGCAGCTGTCCCTCTCGATCAGCTGTCACGTCGGGCCAGGCTGTCTGGCCGTAACCTGCGAGAAAAAGCTGCCGGAGGTGCCGGAGCATCCGGTGAGGATGATCTGACCCGGACGAACAGATGCTGATGGTCGGGCCGGAGGCAGCGGAGCATCCGGCGGAGATGATCATTTACGGACCAGAAAAGGGGATGTGATTGAGATGAAAAAACTGGAGAATGGCCTTTCGGTTGGTTCAATCATTATGGCTGTGCTGGGATTGATCCTTTTGATTTTTCCTTCCATCACCAACAAGGTGATTGTGTTTGCAATCGGGATTGCGCTGATTATCTACGGTGCGTACCGTGTGATCCGCTATCTGAGAAGGGAGATCACGGTGGCAGTGACGGAGCATGACATATCCATCGGACTGATCTGCATTGTGACAGGCCTTTTCATGCTGGCTTATTCCAAGGTTGTGATCGGTATCCTGCCATTTCTGTTCGGTCTGTCGCTGATCTTCGGCGGCGCGATATCGATCCAGTCTTCATTTGATATGAAGCGGTTTGGCAGTATGAGATGGATGTACAATCTGCTGACCGGCATCGCCTTCGCCGTTGTCGGAGTTGTTGCGCTGAAGAATCCGTTTGCGTCAGCGGCTCTTCTGACACGGTTTGTTGGAGCGATGATGCTTGTGGAAGGCATCTATATGTGCGCGGCAGGTGTGGCAATCGAGAAGCTGCGGAAGGCATTCCGCGGGGACGACATTGTGGATGAGCAGTAAAGGCGGTCTGAAAGCGCCGGTGTGCCGGCCCGGATGAAGGGACCGGATGAAGGCGCGGCTGCTTTGACTGAAGGATATGAGGAGACAGAAGATGGCAGAGAAGAAACCGTACTATATCACAACAGCAATCGCGTATGCGTCCGGAAAGCCGCATATCGGCAACACATATGAGGCAGTGCTGGCGGATTCGATCGCAAGAAGGAAGAGACAGGAGGGCTATGACGTTGTGTTCCAGACCGGAACCGATGAGCATGGTCAGAAGAATGAGAACAAGGCGAAGGAGGAGGGCATCACCCCGCAGGAGCTGGTGGACCGCAACTCCGCCGAGATCAAGAGAATCTGGGATCTGATGAATACCAGCTATGACCGTTTCGTCCGTACGACAGACCCGGTTCATGAGAAGAAGGTCCAGAAGATCTTCCGGAAGCTGTATGACCAGGGCGATATCTACAAGGGCTTCTATGAGGGCTGGTACTGCGAGCCGGACGAGTCCTTCTTCACGGAATCACAGGTCAAGGACGGGAGGTGCCCGGACTGCGGGCGGCCGCTGACGCGCGCGAAGGAGGAGGCATATTTCTTCCGGATGAGCAAGTACGCGCAGCGTCTGATCGACTACATCAACACGCACCCGGATTTCATTCAGCCGGTTTCGCGCAAGAACGAGATGATGAACAACTTCCTGCTTCCGGGACTTCAGGATCTGTGTGTGTCCAGAACCTCATTTTCCTGGGGAATTCCGGTAGACTTCGATCCGAAGCATGTCGTCTATGTCTGGCTTGATGCGCTGACGAACTACATTACCTTCGCGGGATACGATGTGGACGGATCAACGGAGGAATACAAACGGTTCTGGCCGGCTGACCTGCACCTGATCGGAAAGGACATCATTCGTTTCCATACGATTTACTGGCCGATCTTTCTGATGGCGCTCGGTGAGCCGCTTCCGAAGCAGGTCTTCGGACATCCGTGGCTCCTGATGGGCGACGGGAAGATGAGCAAGTCGAAGGGCAATGTGCTGTATGCCGATGAGCTGGTGGAGTTCTTCGGGGTGGATGCGGTGCGCTATTTTGTGCTGCATGAGATGCCGTTCGAGAATGATGGTGTCATCACCTGGGAGCTGATGGTGGAGCGTCTCAATTCGGACCTTGCGAATACCCTCGGGAACCTGGTCAAGCGGACGATCTCGATGACGAACAAATATTTCGGCGGTGTGGTGACGCATACCGGGGTGACGACGGGCGGAGACGGCGCAGGCGTCACGAGTGAGGGCGTTTCCATGGACGGCGCGTCGATTGATGCGGACCTGAAGAAGACGGTTCTTCACACGGCGGAGATTGTTCAGACGAAGATGGACGGGCTGCGCGTCGCAGACTCCATCACGGAGATCTTCAATCTGTTCAAGAGATGCAACAAATACATCGATGAGACGGCGCCGTGGGTGCTTGCGAAGTCGGAGGAGACAAAGCCAAGGCTGGCGGAGGTGCTCTATAATCTGACGGAGTCCATCGCGATCGGTGCGGAGCTGCTTGAGCCGTTCATGCCGGATACCAGCGGAAAGATTCTCAGCCAGCTGCACGCGGAAAAGCGCGGGCTTGAGAAGATGAACAGGTTCGGACTCTATCCATCCGGCAGGAGGGTGACGGAGAATCCGGAAACGCTGTTTATGAGAAGAGATCTGAAGGAAGTCATGGCCGAGGTGGAGAAGCGCCATCCGGGTATGGTGGAAGCAGAGGAAAAGGCGGAGGAAGCAGCCGGAAAGCAGAAGGCTGAGGCAGCCGGAGCAGGCAGCCAAAACGCAGCCGGGAAGGCGAAGACGGAGGATGCCGGGGCGGAACAGCATGCCGAAGGATCCATAATGGCGGATTCTGCAGCAGAGACCGGGGCAGCCCCAGGCGCGATGGATGTAGAGCCGAAGGAAGAGATTACGATCGAGGAGTTCGATAAGCTTCAGATCCAGGTGGGCGAGATTGTCGCCTGCGAGGAGGTGAAGAAGAGCCGCAAGCTCCTCTGCTCACAGGTGAAAATCGGGACAAAGACACGCCAGATCCTGTCCGGCATCAAGCAGTGGTACAAGCCGGAGGAGATGGTCGGAAAGAAGGTTCTGGTGATCACGAACCTGAAGCCGGCAAAGCTGGCAGGTATGGTCTCCGAGGGCATGATCCTCTGTGCGGAGGACGATGCAGGAAATCTGTCCCTGGTGAACCCGGAGAAGGCCGTCAAGGTTGGCGCGGAAATCCGCTGACGGCTGCCTTTTCCCGCCGCTCAATTCGGACAAACAATGGACAGATCAGAGAAGATCAGACAGACTTTCACAAAAAGCGGGATGTATCTGCTTACAGCAGATACCTCCCGCTTATGACGTTTGCCTTGCATGCGCTCATCCTGGCCCAGGAGCAGGATCCGCAGATCTCGTCCATCTTCTCAGATGTCATGGCACGGTCGATTCGCTGAATCAGATCCTGGTACCGGTATACACCCTCATGGATGCCGGCAAATGCCGCTGTCCTTTCATCGAATGCTCTTACTTTTGCATCCGTGTCGCACCGGAGCGTCCCATCCGCATCCTCTGAGGCATGCGGACAGACACCGCAGAGCGTATCATTGCCGAAGACAATCCGAACCAGAACGTCAGGATCGGACCGGAGCCGTCTGGTCACTTCGTTCATGTGCGCCACATAAGCATTGCTGTAGCCATGTCCGCTGTAGCCCTGCGTACAGAGCAGGTGGTGCGGACGGAGCGGGATGGCGCGCTCACAGCAGATGCGCTTTCGTCAGGGTTTTCTTCAGCAGAATCCCAAGGTATGCAGCCAGAATGATCTTGATGACCGCGGTCGGAATGAATGGAACGACGCAGGCAGCCAGTGTTGCCTTCAGATTCATTCCGGTCAGCGCCATGAACATGATGGAACCGACGACGTAGTTCAGCGCAGAGCCGATCGCGATGCCGAGAACGGTTTTCAGGTACTTGTTGTTTCTGCTGAACATGCCGCCAAACCAGGCAATCAGCGGGAAGGAAATAAGAAATCCGCCGGTCATGCCGACCAGCTTGTCGAGGCCGCCTGAAAAGCCTGCGAACACCGGAAGACCGACCGCGCCGAGAAGCAGGTATACGATGGTTGCGATGGTGCCGCCTCTTGCACCGAGGACAACGCCGGCAATCGGGATGATGAGCGTCTGAAGCGTCATCGGGACACCGCCCGGAAGCGGGATCGAGAACTGAGAACAGACAGCAATCAGGGCGGTGAACAAGGCAATCCGGCAAAGCTCCTGGACGCCTGAACGGCGCACGGTTTTCGAGCTGCCTTCCGGGTGACAGACGCGTGTTGAAGTTGTGTTTTCCATAGGAAATCTCCTCATCTGAATCCAATAACCGGCAGCAGGATACGGGTGGCATGCCAGACCTGCTGCCGCTGAGTTATACAGCACAGTGTGTATTGTAAGATGAGAGGCTCCTAATGTCAACCTATAATAAAGAATGGTTAACAATGTGCCGGCCATCAAAATTCTTCAGGTTTTTCAGGCTGACGGTTCTTTCAACAGCCTGTGTTCCATCTCGTACCAGGTCACACCGCCCAGCGTGGACTTTGAGATGCCGCACAGCTGAAAGCCGAATTTTTCATACATCGCGATCTTATCATCACGGCAGGTCAGGACTAGCTTCCGGCGGCCTTCCTTCTGTGCCTGACGGATGGTACGGTTCAGAAGTTCGGCAGCAAGCCCCTGATGGCGGAAGGACGGGAGTACCTCGAGGCCAAGCAGCATGACGTTGGCACCATTCGGCTGGTGAAGAGAAGGATCTTCAAAGAAAGCATCCCGGAAATGCTCTTCATCTGTCATCATCATGGTGATATAGCCTGCAATCTGGTCATGCGGGCCATCCGGTGAAGCAGCTTTCACGCCTGAGACAGACGCGGATTTGCTGCCCGTACATGCATCCCGGCGGCCATCCGTCTGCTGCACCGGGCAGTTGTCCCGGCGCGTCGACGGCTGGCTGTCCGGACAGGCCGGCATGCCGGCTGGCGCGTCAGGATGTGCGATTGCCGCAAGAAACATATCCGGTAATTCCGCCGCCCTCGTTTTCATGGTTTCGGGGCTGAGCGCTGTCGCGGGGCTGAAGCAGACCTGCTCGATGAAAGCGATCTGGTCTCCCTCCTCCGGCCGGACAGGGCGGAACGAATATGTGTAAGTCAATTGATACACCTCCCTTATTGCGTTTCTGTTTGCTGGTTCAGTTGAATGTTCAGTTTGTTCAGCCTGATTATGCCTTCAGCATGGTGTAGCCGAATCCGTTGCAGATCGCATCGACAGGCTTTCGCGATTCACAGAGGCCGCATTTGTCTGCGCTGAAAGCCTTGTAGTCCGGAAGATCCTGCTGGCTGAAGATCGAATAGATGGTCATCCCTGCGATACTGGTCGCAAGGGAGAAGAGCGCCGATATTCCGGTGATCGAGGCGCCGTAGTATCGAAGGGACTCGATAGCCTGCGCAGCGTTGGATCCGGTGGTGATGGCGGAGAACAGGAGCAGGACATTCTTCTCCTTGATCCAGGGCAGCAGGCTGTCCCGGAAGATCAGCTGTCCCTCGGAGGAATATTCCGGCGGGATGACATAGATGGATTTGTGCGCATTCTTACACAGGACGCCTGCCTGTGTCAGTTCGTCCGCCAGATAGCCAGCGATGATCTCCGTACCCTCCAGCGCAATGATCGTGTCGACGGGTGTTGAGAAATAGTGGACGCTGCTGAGCGCCTTCGCTGCTGCATGCGCTTCGCTGGAGCGGAACTTCAGCGGTGTGAAGTCAAGGTAGTAATTCACGTGTGCGTGCGGGGTGATGAAATGTCCCGGCACCGCTCTGAGAATGACATCCGGGTATCTGGCCGACTGAATCTTGACGTAGTTTTTCATATGCGCACCTCCCTCTTTTTGTTCTGCGTGTTATCTGTCCATCAGCAGCCGCAGGATCATCCCTGGCTCGTGGCATGCTGCGGATACGATTAAACAAGAATAGTATAACACATTTAAACAAGAGAGGGGCCTGAATCTGGCGAGGCGCTCAGGATACGGTGATGCTCCATTCGGTGTGCCACCTGCCCCCGTTCTCCAGCCGGATCAGATCCGGTTTAAAGCGGAGGTCTTCCACAATATCCTGCCTGGACGGGAGGCTGCCCCATGGCTCGATGGCTACATACGGCGCATCGGTCTTCGGCATGTGCCAGATTCCGAGATAGGGAAGCCCCGGATACCGGACGGTTATGCTTTTTCTGCCCTGATCGGAGCGGATCGATACAGAATCGGCCATATTCTGGAGGACAATCGCATCCTCGTCAAACAGGCTGTGCCGGAGCCGCAGGATCCGTCCGTCTTCCAGGGCAAAGGGGGCCTGCCGGCCGGCAAGAAAGCAGGCGGGAGTAAACTGAATCCGCTCCGGATCGCAGCGGTCACCAAATTCCAGGTAATAATCTTCGAACGAGAGATCCTCCTCAAGCGGCACATTCAGCCCCGGGTGCCCGCCGATTCCGAAGTACAGCATACCGTCCGGCGCACCGGAGGACTGAGGAGCGGCTGAGCTGTCCGGTGCGTCTCCTGCAGAAGCCTGTCCCGGATTCTCAACTTCATACCGGATCTTCAGAGTATGGCCCTCGGCCGTATAGATCACCCTGAACAGGAACCGGAACGGATAGATCTTCATCGTCTCCGGGCTGTCTTTCAGTGTGAAGATGATACAGCTTTCAGACTGCTTCTCCGCTTCAAATGTTGAGAGGGAGGCGAAGCCGTGAATCTTCATCTGATATTCATGGCTCCCGATTCTGTACGTTCCATCTGTCAGTCTCCCAACATAGGGAAACAGAACCGGCGCATGTTCATTCCAGTATGCGGGATCGGCCTGCCAGAGATATTCGGTCTCTCCAAGACGAATTCCGGTCATCTCGGCTCCGAGATCAGACACAGTCACCTTCAATCCTTCTCTGCTCTCAATTGTGTAGTCCATGTTTTCCTCCTGATGTGTTTTTGTTTCCCTCAAAGCTATGATTCATGATAATATTGATAACCGTTCCAAACCAGCGACAGCCTTGCGCATCGTTGTGATACGATTGATTATAAACCAGGAACAAGGAGGCAGGAAATCATTATGCAGCAGATGCTGAACAAAATGATAGAAGTCTGCACAACGGCCGGCACGCGGATTCTTCTTGCAATCGTTGTCTGGGCTGCAGGACGGTTTCTGATCCGGAAACTTGTTGCGTTTCTGCAGAAAAGAGATCTCCTCAGGAAAATGGAACCGACCGTCGCTTCATTTGTCGGGAATTTTATCAACATTCTGCTGAATATTCTTCTGATTCTGACGGTCATCAACATCCTCGGTATTCCGATGGCGTCCGTTGTCACGGTTCTTGCGACTGCCGGTGTCGCAGTCGGCATGTCGCTGCAGGGGGCGCTGGGCAATCTGGCCGGCGGGATCATGCTGATGTTTTCCGGCCATTCAGTGTCGGTGATTATGTCTCAGCCGGCGGTGAGGAAGGGACCGTGAAGGGAATCGCGCTTTTTTATACAACACTGCTCACCAGCGATAACAAGCGGGTGATGATTCCGAACGGTACGCTGATGAACGCGAATATCACCAATTACTCCAGTGAGGGCGTGCGCCGTGTCGATCTGGCGTTCTCCTGCGGGAAGGGCGAGTCTGTACAGAAGGTCGAGACGCTGATGCGCAATTGTCTTTCCGCACAGGAAAAGGTCCTGAAGGATCCGGCCCCGTTCGCAAGACTGACCGGCGGAACCGATCAGGCACTGCAGTTTTCCGTGCGTGTCTGGTGCAGAACGGCTGATTACTGGGATGTGTACTATGATCTCCTTGAGCGGATCGTCACCGCAATGAACGAAGCGGGCGTCAGTGCACCGGCCATTCGGGTAACGCAGGCATGAATGTGTCACAGAACGCGTCAGATTTTGAAATATGAGGAACAGGGAATGGAATTTGAACAGTTTTTTCCCTTCTGGGGACAACTGACAGCGGGCCAGCAGGAACGATTCCGGCAGTCGATGAAAAAAAGGACAGTGAAAAAGGGAACCGTCATCTCACATGGAAGCAGGGACTGCACGGGACTGATCCTTGTGGATGAAGGAAGACTCCGCGCGTACATTTCCTCGGAAGAAGGGAAGGAAATTACGGTTTTCCGTCTGCTGGATATGGACATCTGCCTTTTCTCGGCGTCGTGCATCATCCGGTCCCTTCAGTTCGACATCATCATCGAGGCGGAGACCGATACAAGTCTCTGGATCATACCGCCGATGACCTACAAAAGCCTGATGGAGGAGTCCGCTCCGGTCGCGAACTTTACGAATGAGCTGATGGCAAGCCGTCTGTCCGATGTCATGTGGCTTGTCGAGCAGATCATGTGGAAGAGTCTGGACAAGCGGGTTGCAGCCTTTCTGCTGGAAGAGGCCGCGCTCGAAGACTCCGATACGATTCAGATGACCCACGAAATGATCGCCAATCACCTTGGAACGCACCGGGAGGTCATCACGCGGATGCTGCGATATTTCCAGAGTGAGCAGATTGTGCGTCTGTCGCGCGGAGCGGTCAGGCTGATGGACCGGAAGCGCCTGGAGGAGATCGCCGGGTGAAATTCTATTTTCTGCCCACCAGGCCTCTTTGACAATCGGCTGGCGGACTGCTATAGAGATTGTTTTATTTCCCGGTGCCGGAATGATCCGCACCGGGCTTTTTTTCGTCCTTCGGGAGCGGCGTATATCCGAGCGCGGAGACGTCCGCTTCCTCATCTACGGTGAACTGGTTGTCGGCGGCTGGTTTGTCGTCCTCATCAACCGGCATCAGTTCCTTGATGACGGGATACTGGAGCTGGGTGTTGATCAGCACCTGGACGGAGAAGCCGAACATCAGCAGATACAGAATTGCGTATGACTGCACCAGTCCGGAGGAGCGCGCGACAAAAATCAGCTCCAGAGCGAGGACCCCGAGCATGCCGATGGATCGGGGAGCCTTTGCAAATGTAAGAAGCACAGCGTTTTTGATGGTCTGGCCGACTTTGTTGACGAACCTGGACTGCAGGGCGAACATCCAGCAGAGCGCCATGTACCAGAGGGACCCGGCAACATAGATCATGATCCGGATCGGTTTCAAGAAAGGAGCCGTGATCTGGGCAGCCATGCGGTTTTCCATGAAGAGAAGAAGGCCGAGCGCCAGCATGATCAGCCACATGCCGGTGCCCTGCTTGAAGTTCATCTTGAAGGAGCGGAAGAAGTTGCGGAATACGTAGCCCTCGTTCTCGTCCTTCATCTTCAGGCAGGAGTAGTGAAGCGCTGACAGCGAGGCTCCGATCGTGAAGATCGGCAGGCTGCAGACAATGAACAGAATGTTCAGCATCATCATGTCAAATGCC
>USJM01000036.1 GCA_900555005.1 uncultured Lachnospiraceae bacterium
CGAAGGGCTGGACGCAGACGATATTCTTCGTGCCCTCCTCGATCAGCTCGAGCATCTCTCCGGTGAGGAACCAGCCCTCGCCGGTCTGATTGCCGATTGAGATGACAGCCTTCGCCCGCTCCGCAAGGCTTTGGATATGGTGCGGCGCATTAAAACGGCGGGAGGCATCCAGCGCCTCGCGGGCTGTTTTTCTGCAGTGTTCGACGAACTTGATGCCGATGTTGCAGAGTGCCGTTGTCGCCTTTCCGGCGTAGTGGTTCTGACACTTGAAATTCTCATTGTAGAGGCTGTAGAGGATGAAATCCATCAGCTCCGGCTGGACAGCCTCAGCGCCCTCGCGTTCCAGCAGCTCGACCAGATGGTTGTTTGCGGCAGGAGAGTACTTGACCAGAATCTCACCGACAATCCCGACCTTCGGCTTCTTCATATCCTCATGGATCGGGAAGGAATCAAACTCCTGTACGATCTTTCTGCACAGGCGCCTGTAATCCCTTCCGGAGGGGTTATCGGAATAGAGAAAGTCGATGCATTCCTTCTCCAGCCTGTCGTGCAGTCTGTCTGCACTTCCGCGCTCAATCTCATATGGACGGACACGGTAGAGACATTTCATGAACAGGTCGCCGAACTCGCAGGCAAAAAGTGCACGCTTTGCAAATGCATAATTCAGCCTGAATCCTGGATTGCTCTCCAGTCCCTGCACCGATGCGGCGATGACCGGTACATATTCCATCCCGGCCTTCTTCAGGGCCCGGCGGAAGAAGCCGACATAGTTCGACGCCCGGCAGCCGCCGCCGGTCTGGGACATGATGATCGCGCACTTGTGCGGATCGTACTTGCCGGATTCCAGCTCGCTCATCATCTGTCCGACGACAATCAGGGATGGGTAGCAGGCATCGTTGTTGACATATTTCAGCCCCTTGTCGACCGCGTCCTTCTCAGGAGGATTGACGACAACCATGTTATAACCGCTCGCAGTCATGGCGGCTTCCAGAAGGCCGAAGTGAATCGGGCTCATCTGCGGCACCAGGATGGTGTAGTCCTTCCGCATTTCCTTTGTAAATGAAACGGTCTGTTGCGCAGAGGAGCGGATGGTCCGGGTGGCATGGTTCTTTTCACGGATCCGGATGGCCGCGATCAGTGAACGGATCCGGATTCTCGCCGCGCCAAGATTGTTGACCTCGTCGATCTTCAGGCAGGTGTAGAGCTTGTCCGAGCCGGTCAGGATCTCATCGACCTGGTCGGTCGTGACCGCATCGACGCCGCAGCCGAACGAGTTGAGCTGGATGAGATCCAGGTTGTCGCGCTGCTTCACAAACTCCGCAGCGCCGTAGAGCCGCGTGTGGTACATCCACTGGTCAAGGACACGAAGCGGACGGTCAATCGGGGCAAGCTCCGAGATGGAATCCTCAGAGAGAACAGCTATGCCGTAGGAGTTGATCATTTCCGGAATGCCATGGTTGATCTCCGGATCGATGTGGTAAGGCCGCCCTGCCAGCACGATGCCATGTTTTCCGGTCTCCTCCAGGTAGTCCAGGATCCGCTGTCCTTCCGCATAGACCGCCTGCCTTGTGCGGTCCAGCTCCGTCCATGCCGCTGAAGCCGCCTCGCGCACCTCCCGCTCCGGAAGGTCGGAGAAGACATCGACAAGCTGTTCCGTGACCGTCTTCAGGCTCTCGAAAGATATGAACGGGCAGATGAAATCGATGTTCTTTGAACGGATCGTCTCGACATTGTTCTTGATGTTCATCGGGTAGGACGTCACGATCGGGCAGTCATAATGATTGCCGGCCTCCTTGAACTCCTTCCGCTCATAGGGGATACAGGGATAGAAGATTTTTTTCACACCCTGTGCAATCAGCCACTCGATGTGACCATGCGTCAGCTTGGCCGGATAGCACTCGGACTCAGACGGGATTGACTCGATGCCAAGCTCGTAGATCCGGTGCGTGCTTGCCGGTGAAAGCACGACATGATACTTCAGCTTCGTGAAGAACAGGTGCCAGAACGGGTACAGCTCGTACATATTCAGCACGCGCGGGATACCGATCGTTCCCCGCTCCGCCTCATCCTCCGGCAGAACCTCCCTGTCGAAAAGCAGATGATTCTTGAAATCATACATATTCGGCAGGTTTTCGGCATTCTTCTTCTTGCCGATTCCGCGCTCACACCGGTTTCCGGAGATGAAGGTCCGTCCGCCGGAGAAATGGTTCACTGTCAGTCTGCAGTGATTCGTGCAGCCCTGGCACTTGGCATTGTGTGTTGTATACTGGAGCGCACGGATCTGGCGGATCGAGAGCATGGAAGTCTGTTTCCCTTCCTCATAGCGCTCTCTCGCGATCAGTCCGGCTCCGAACGCGCCCATGATGCCCGCAATGTCCGGGCGGATGGCCTCACAGCCGGCAATCTTCTCGAACGCTCTCAGGACACCGTCGTTATAGAAGGTTCCGCCCTGGCAGACGATGTGGCGTCCAAGCTCTCTGGCATCGGAAACCTTTATGACCTTGTAGAGAGCATTTTTGATGACAGAGTAGGACAGGCCGGCGGAGATATCCTCGACACTGGCCCCTTCCTTCTGCGCCTGCTTGACCTTTGAGTTCATGAAGACCGTGCACCGGGTCCCGAGGTCAAAGGGGTGTTCGGCAAACAGCGCCGCTTTCGCGAAGTCCTCCACTGAATAGTTCAGAGACTTTGCAAAGGTCTCGATGAAAGAGCCGCAGCCGGAGGAGCAGGCCTCGTTGAGCTGTACCGAATCAACCGCGTGATTCTTGATTTTGATGCACTTCATATCCTGGCCGCCGATGTCAAGGATACAGTCCACATCCGGGTCGAAGAAGGACGCCGCGTAGTAGTGCGCGATGGTCTCAACTTCACCCTCGTCCAGCATCAGGGCAGACTTGACCAGCGCCTCGCCGTAGCCGGTGGAGCAGGAATAGACAATATGGGCATCCTCAGGCAGCCGGTCATAGATCTCCTCGATCGCCCGGATGGCGGTTTTCAGCGGGCTGCCATTGTTGTTGCTGTAAAATGAATACAGGAGGGAGCCGTCCTCCGAGACGAGCGCTGCTTTTGTTGTTGTCGAGCCGGCATCGATACCAAGAAAGCAGTTTCCGCTGTAGGACTCCAGCTCTTCCGTCGCCACGTTATACTGATTCTGGCGCTCGATGAAGTCGTCATACTCATCCTGAGAGGCGAAGAGAGGCTCCATGCGCGGCACCTCGAACTGAATCTGAACGCCGTCCGTTAGCTCCTTCTCCAGCTCACTAAGCAGTCGGTCGGAATCCGCATCCGTAACGGGCTTCCCATCCTCATAAAGCTGCTCGGCAAGTTTTTCGTGCGCCTTCGAGTGGTTGACGGCCATCGTGGAATGAGCGTTCAGACCGGCGCCGATAGCGGCGAACAGATGGGAATTGTCCGGGATGATGGCATGCTCGTCGTCAAGTTTCAGTGTGCGGATGAAGGCAGCCCGCAGTTCACTCAGGAAATGGAGCGGCCCGCCGAGGAAAGCAACATGCCCCCGGATCGGACGCCCGCAGGCCAGACCGGAGATGGTCTGGTTTACAACTGCTTGGAATATGGAGGCGGCGAGGTCTTCCTTTGTGCGCCGTCGTTGATCAGAGGCTGGATGTCGGTCTTGGCGAAAACACCGCATCTGGCCGCGATGGTATAAAGAGACTGATAGTGCTTCGCGTACTCATTCAGACCCGTGACATCGGTCTGAAGAAGGGAAGCCATCTGATCAATGAAGGAACCGGTACCGCCGGCGCAGGTACCGTTCATACGCTGGTCGATCGAGGAGCCGTCAAAGTAGATGATCTTGGCATCCTCCCCGCCGAGCTCAATCGCGACATCTGTCTGCGGCGCTATTTTTTCAAGGCCGTTGAGACCGCAATGACCTCCTGGACGAAGGGAATATCCATGTTTCCAGCGAGTGCAAGGCCGCCGGAGCCCGTGATCACCGGGGAGACCTTCACGTCCCCGACTGCCTCCCGGGCTTCCTTCACAAGGCGGGCAAGTGTACCCTGAATATCCGAAAATGCCGCTGATAATCTGAAAACAGCAGCTGTTTGCTCTCATCAAGAACGGCCACCTTGACGGTGGTGGAACCGATGTCAACGCCAAGTGCGAACTTTGTATTCTGTTCCATAAAACTCAACAATTCCTTCTTATTAAAAATATGTGTATGATCTGATTCACAATGGGCTATTATACAACAGTCCGAAGGAGCAGGAGAAGCAACAAAGACCGGTGAATGTATTGAGCATCATGAACAGATTTGATAACATATACAGCTGAATGGCAGGAGGGCTGCCGGACTCTGACATCTGTCAGGGAATAGAATGTCCTGCCCGATGAATGCGGCAGGAGCGTGAAAGGCGTGGGAGAATTGAAAAGATTGCAAGGATTGCAGGAAATGCCAAAAATGCAAAGATTGGAGAGGGCTGCTGACCGCCATTTTTCGAAGACGAAGAGATGGGCGGCTCTGACGCTGGCAGCGGTTTTGACCGCAGGGGCTGTCGGGAGCGCCTGGGCAGATGTACAGACAACGGAAACTGAGTCAGAACAGACATCTGCTGGCGAGACCGGAAAAGCATCGGAATCAGAGCCAGAGACCGAGTCTGCTCCGGCATCGACTGAGTCCGCTCCGGAATCGACCGAGTCCGCTCCGGCATCGACCGAGTCTGCTCCGGTATCGACCGAGTCTGCTCCGGCCTCAGAAAAGTCTGCAGAAACTGAGACAGTGGCAGTCAGAGAGGAGACGGCAGCTGAAAGTCCTGTCTCCATCGAGACAAAGGGTTCGGCGGATATCCAGGTTGTAGTCAGATTCGACTTCCGCGGCCTGAATCCCCAGACAGCCACCTATCTGTCAACTGCGCCGGATAACCCGATCAGTCACTATTCGGTGACAATCACAGACCAGAGCACCGGACAGAAGGTGTATTCAAGTGACACAGTCAAACGGGATACAGGAGAGGCCGGTGTGCTGAGCCTGAAAACGATCACGGTAAAATCTGACTGGGACATGGGACAGCCGGATCCTTCGACCAAGGCGTATAAGGACGTGACGAAAACCTATTCCGTCCAGGTGGCGGTTCCTCATTTCAAGCCGCTTGCAGAGAAGACGTTCACCCTTACGGCATACCAGGCAGGGTGGAAGACGCTTCCCGAGGCCGAAAAAGAAAGCGGCAAGGATGAAAGCAGCAAGGATGAAAGCAGCAAGGAAGAAAACGGCAAAACTGAAACAGGCACTGACAGTGCCGGTGACATCGAAACACCTGACCCGGTTCAGATTCCGGTGTTTTCCTGGAAACTGACAGCCGATGGTCAGGAAGGCGGAGAGAGGAACCCGATTGCGGCGCTGACCTTCGTTCCGCAGGTCGATGTGGATCAGACCGACCTGACACCGGTCTCCCTCACAAATCTGACAAGGATCTCAAGACCTTATGGAACGGCGCTTGAAGGCGGAACCATCACACCCGGGTTTGTCATTTCCTCCTTCCTGAAGCCGGCCGGAAAGACCAACCCGCTTGTCCTGCTGGACAGGGCATCGTATGCGCTGATCTCCAGTCAGCTTGCGGATACGAATCTGGGCCACTCAAACGACATGACCTATGTCGCGTCTCGAAATGAAATTTACACAACGCCCGTCAAGACGGATGGGGTATACCAGATCATTGTCCTGGACGCTTCGACCCTGAAAGTGAAGCGGCGGATCCGGGTCGACCAGTATTACAATTCCATCTCCTATGATGAAACAAGAGATGTCTTCTTCCTGGGCAACCGGTCCAATTCCGTTGAAACAGCGACCGTGTACAGCGGTGATTTCTCAAGGAAAATCAGCTCCTTTCATGTCCCGTCCAACCTGATCTATCAGAACTGCGGAACCTGGAACGGCTTGTTTACTTCACAGCCAGTGAGGGCGGGCGCTCATCCAAGTATGAGCCGGTTCCGGATGGACGTTTCAGAAAGGGCGACAATGTTGTCTGGATCTACGATCTCTACGGAAACCTGCTGAAGACCTACTATATTCCGGCTTCATCTGACGGGACACATCGAGAAATCGAGTCCATCATGTTTGACAACGGAAGGATGATCCTGCAGTTCAACGAAAATGGACGGGCCGGCTATTCCTTTATCAACCCGGAGGCTGCAGCCGCGACCGTGTCGGCACCCGTCAGTGTCCAGAACAGTTATCCAGGGATGGAGAGTTTCAGGCAGGTCTGTACGCTGGCGGGCAGAGAATCGCGAGCGTGACGAACGCCGGAGGGATGTTTACATTTTCACCGGTCGGATCACTCAGCCTGGAACCTACAGTTACCAGATCATTCAGGACAAGGGCGGGGATATTTACAACACGATCTATTCCGGAGAGACGATCACCGTTATCGTGAACGCGCTGTATGACCCGTTTACAAACAAGCTGACGCTCTCCTCCTGGTACCAGGGCGGATCGACGATTCACAACTACCGGATTACAAAGACCGAGAAGAAAAAGATCACAAAGGTCAGGAAGGCAAAACCAGCCGTCCGTTCTCTGTCTGCCGGGAAGAAGAGGCTGAAGATCCGCTTCAGGAAAGTTTCCTATGCGGCAGGCTATGAAATTCAGGTCTGCAGAAACAAAAAGTTCAGGGGCAGGACCCTGAAGACCTATTGGACAAAGAAGACCAGCAGGACGATCTCGAAGCTGACTGGAAAGAAACGGTACTATGTCCGGATCAGACCATATCGGATCCTTCGCGGAGTCACGTACTATGGAAAGTATTCAAAGACCCGGTCTGTCAAGGTAAGATGAAGGAGCATGCAAGAGGGGCTGATCGCGGTTAGGAAGGCGGCCGATTGATTCGGGAGAGGACGTATGGTGAAAAATAACGGCAGCAGCCGGCAGATGGAAAGGGGAATATGCATCTATGAGAGCAGTCAGCTGGAATGTGAACGGCCTGAGAGCCTGCATGGGAAAAGGATTCGAAGAATCATTTGAAAAACTGAATGCGGACATCTTCTGTCTGCAGGAAACCAAGCTCCAGGAGGGTCAGATTGATCTGAAGCTTCCGGAGGAGTATCTTCAGTACTGGAATTACGCGGAGAAGAAGGGCTATTCAGGGACGGCGATCTTCACCCGGCTGAAACCCATGGCGGTTACATACGGGATCGGAATCGAGGAGCATGACCATGAGGGGCGTGTGATCACACTGGAATTTCCGGACTACTACTTCATAACCTGCTATACGCCGAACTCCCAGGACGGTCTCAGAAGGCTTGACTACCGGATGAGATGGGAGGATGATTTCCGCGCTTATATGAAGAAGCTGGATGCGCGGAAGCCTGTCATCGTCTGCGGAGACCTGAATGTTGCACATGAGGAGATCGACCTCAAGAATCCGAAGACAAACAGAAAGAATGCCGGATTCACGGATGAGGAGCGAGGCAAGATGACAGAGCTTCTCAATGCCGGATTCACGGACACCTTCCGGTACTTTCATCCGGACGAGACAGGCATCTATTCCTGGTGGAGTTACCGCTTCCATGCCAGAGAAAAGAATGCAGGCTGGCGTATCGACTACTTCATCACATCCAAGAGAATCGATCAAAAGCTGCAGGCTGCAGACATCCATACCGAGATTTTCGGGTCTGACCACTGCCCGGTGGAACTGGATGCGGATATCTGAAGGCCGGGAGCATCTAAAAAAGTCAGGGAAAGGAAAGAAATAATCAGACATGAGCAATAACTATACACTTCTTACTACGGATGGGGGGGCGGGGGGGGGGGGGGGGGGAATTCCGCACGGTCCACGGAACAGTGCAGACTCCTGTGTTCATGAATGTGGGCACGGTCGGCGCAATCAAGGGCGCTGTCTCGACGGATGACCTTCGGGGCATCGGGACGCAGATCGAGCTCAGCAATACCTATCACCTGCATGTCCGGACCGGCGATGAGGCGATCAAAAAGCTTGGCGGACTTCATCGGTTCATGAACTGGGACAGGCCGATCCTGACCGATTCGGGCGGATTCCAGGTTTTTTCTCTGGCAGGACTTCGGAAGATCAAAGAAGAAGGCGTGACGTTTCACTCACATATCGATGGGCACAGAATCTTTATGGGACCGGAGCAGAGCATGCAGATTCAGTCGAATCTGGCTTCCACGATCGCGATGGCATTCGATGAATGCCCGCCTTCGAAGGCGGAGCGAAACTATGTGGAGAATTCTGTTGCGAGAACCTATCGCTGGCTTGTCCGCTGTCAGACGGAAATGAAGCGCCTGAACGGGCTCGAGGATACGATCAACCGGCATCAGATGCTTTTCGGCATCAACCAGGGGGCAGTGTACGACGATATCCGTATCGAGAACGCAAAGCGGATCACGGAGCTTGACCTGGACGGATACGCGGTCGGCGGTCTTGCGGTCGGTGAGACACATGAGGAGATGTACCGGATCCTTGACAGCACGGTTCCGTATCTGCCGCAGGACAAGCCGGTCTACCTGATGGGGGTCGGGACACCGCTGAACATTGTCGAGGGTGTCTACCGTGGGGTCGACTTCTTTGACTGTGTCTATCCGACTCGAAACGGCAGACACGGGCATGCCTACACGCACCATGGGAAGATCAATCTGCTGAATGCGAAATTCATGTTTGACGAGCGGCCGATCGAGGAGGGCTGCGGCTGTCCGGCCTGCAGGTCTTATTCCAGAGCTTACATTCATCACCTGTTCAAGGCGAAGGAGATGCTCGGGATGCGGCTGATGGTTCTGCACAACCTTTATTTTTACAATCATCTGATGGAGGAGATTCGAAACGCAATTGACGAACATCGATATGAGCAGTTCCGCAGAAACTTTACCGAGGCCTATAATACCCCGGACTGCTGAGACGGCCAGAATAATGCTTGATACAGATTGTGAATTTGTGTAAAATGAAAAAAGTTTGATTCAGACTACGCAGGAGGATACGAACATGAATTCAGCTCTTTTACCGGTATCTGTTCTGACCGCAGGCGGCAGCTCCGCAGCTGCGGGCGGCGGCGGACTTTTTATGATGATCATCTATATGGTCATCATCTTCGGCGCGATGTACTTCTTCGCGATTCGTCCGCAGAAGAAGGAGCAGAAGAGACTGCAACGATGATTTCACAGATGGAGGTCGGAGACACGGTTGTCACAACCTCCGGCTTCTACGGCATTGTGATCGCTGTCGATGAGGAGGACTGCATCGTGGAGTTCGGCAACAACAAGAACTGCCGCATTCCGATGAGAAAGTCCGCGATTGCCGAGATTGAAAAGGCATCCGACTCCGCTCCGGCACCTTCTGAGCCGGAGAAGACCACGGAAAGTGCTGCTCCGAAAAAAGCTGCTGTCAAGGGACCGAGAGCCGCTGCAAGAGAGGCAAAGGAAGCCATGAAGCAGGCAAGAATTCAGGAGAAGGAGAAGGCCGTCGAGGAAAACAAGGCAGCCAGGGAAGCGAAGGAAGAGGAGAAAGAGCAGCAGTAATGCTGTATAACAGCATGAGGTCATGCCAGGGAAGGTGCGCCGCAGAAAGATGCAGGCGCGCATTTTTTTAAGAAGACGCGTCAGGCGATGCTGAAAGCCTGTGTTTGAGCTTTGCAACAGGGGGCTTGCACACATGTGCTATGATGGAATGCGGCACAGGCTCCGGAAGTGGCGGAACCAACGATATGAGTGAGGAGGCATCTTATGGATACACTTGAAATACTCAAAGACCTATGCATTATTCTGGTCTTCGGCAAGTTTTTCAGCCTGGTGGCGCGGAAACTGCATATGCCGGAAGTAGCAGGACTGATCATATCCGGAATCCTGATCGGTCCGAGCGTATTTGGTCTTGTGAAGCAGAGTAACTTTCTTTCCGGCATGGGAGAGATCGGCGTCATTCTGCTGATGTTCTCGGCAGGACTTGAGACCGATATGGGAAAACTGAAGGAATCCGGGCTGAAGGCAACGCTGATTGCTCTTGCAGGCGTTGCGGTCCCTGTTTTCGCCGGAACCATTCTGTACATGTGCTTCTATGGGTTTGCAGGACCCGGAAGCGAAGAATTCATGAAGGGACTCTTTATCGGGACGATCCTTGCGGCAACCTCCGTCTCGATCACCGTTCAGGCGCTCAAGGAGCTTGGCAAGCTGAACACGGCGGTCGGTACGACGATCATGAGCGCCGCCATCATCGATGATGTCATCGGCATCCTCGTCCTGACCGCGGTCATGAGCATGAAGGATCCGTCCAACAACATCGGGGTGGTTGCCCTGAAGACACTGGCATTCTTTGCCATTGCCCTTGTCGGCGGATACTTCATCTTCCAGCTGATGAAAAAGCTGGAGAAGCGCTCTCCGCATACAAGAAGAATCCCGATTCTGGGTGTGGCACTTGCGTTTGCCCTTTCGTATATTGCGGATAAATATTTCGGTGTGGCAGATATCACCGGCGCCTACTGTGCAGGCGTTATCCTCTGCTCGCTCAGAGAGTCCGATTACATCGAGCGGAAGGTTGATATTAATTCCTACATGATCTTCGGACCTGTATTCTTCGCAAGCATCGGCCTTCAGACCAACCTGCGTCAGCTTGATACAACGATCCTTGTTTTCTCACTTGCATTTGTCGTGGTCGGACTCGTCGGAAAGATCATCGGCTGCGGCCTGATGGGGCGTGCGTGCGGGTTCAACGGACACGACAGCATGAAGATCGGTGTCGGCATGATGACCCGTGGCGAGGTTGCGCTGATTGTCGCGCAGCGCGGACTGAAAGCAGGCCTGATGACCAGCTCCTATTTCACAGCCGTTATCCTGCTGATCATCGTCAGCTCGATTCTGACTCCGATTCTTCTGAAGATGCTCTACGAGAAATATCCGGAGGCAGCCTGAGGAGAACCGCTTTCTGACCGCAAACCTCAGGAAAAGGCAGCTCTCAAAGAGGGGGATATCCGTCTTTGAGAAAACAGATTAGAATTGTAAGAATGCAGAAAAAGCAGAGACTTCGGAGAATAATCCGCAGCCTCTGCTTTTTTGTGCTTCATGCGTCTTTAATGCGGTCAGTCCAGACCCTCCCATACAACCTGTTTGTAATGGACAGGGTCTGTATCTCCCTCTGTGGAGAAGCAAAGAACGGTGGAGTCCGGCCCGAGCTCAAGCTCCTTCCGGATACCGCTGTAGCAGTCCTCCATCATGATTGTCGCGAGGGCGCCGAAAGTGGCGGCGCCGGATTCTCCGCTTGTGATATGCGGATCGTCCCTGAAACAGCCAGCCAGCATCCGCATGCCCCGGAGGGTCATCCGGTCTTCCCCGGAAATGAAGCCGGTTGCGTGATTGCGGAACAGATCCCAGCCGATTTCACAGGGTTCTCCGCAGGCAAGGCCTGCCATGCAGGAATCCATATCCCCTTCCACGATGACGCGGGAGCCGTCCCCTTTTTCATTGCTCCGGTACATGCAGTCCGCTGCGTGCGGCTCCACGACGATGATCTTCGGCGGGTTGTCCGGATAGAGCGCAGAGAAGTAGCCGGTCACAGCGCCGGCCATGCAGCCGACACCTGCCTGAACGAACACGTGGGTCGGACGCGTGCCGAGCTGCCCGGAGGCCTCGTCCGCCATCACACCGTAGCCCTGCATGATCCAGGACGGAATATCAAAGTATCCGGGCCAGGAGGTATCCTGGACGATGACACTGTGGGGCGTCGCCTCCGCAAGCCGGGCAGCCTTCCGCACGCATTCTCATAATTCAGATCTTCGATCGTCACTTCCGCGCCAAGCGCGCGGATGTTGTCGAAGCGGGACTTCGCGGTTCCCTTCGGCATCAGAATCACGCAGCGCTGATGAAGCATCTGAGCCGTCCAGGCGACACCGCGTCCGTGATTGCCGTCCGTTGCGGAAAAGAACGTACAGGGGGCAAGCGTTTTCAGAAAATGCTCGTCCGTCAGGACGCTGTAGGAAAGCTCCGATATATCTCTGCCGACTTCGTCTGCAAGAAATCTGCCCATCGCGTATGCCCCGCCGAGTGCCTTGAAGGAGTTCAGGCCATAGCGGAACGACTCATCCTTCACAGCGACCGTGCCGAGCCCGAGATAAGAGGCCATCTGCTTCAGGTTTTGGAGCGGTGTCTCCTGATACTGCGGAAAGGTTCTGTGAAAATTTCTGGCTTTGGTGACCTCTTCCTTCGACATGAGCGAAAGATAGGGATCTGAGGTCTTCGGAACCTGTCTGGATTTGTATTTCAAATCGACGTGTGTAAACATGGCATCCTCCTCCGAAAAATAGGTTCGTTAAAACTCTGAAATCTTGTTTAAATATTCTATGCATAGTGTATCACAACATACATGAAAACATGTTATACTGAAAAAAACAATTTTAGTCCGAACCTTTGAAAGGAAGCCTGAGCAGGCAGGTTGAGAGCCCGTCTGAGCAGGACCGGACGGAAGCATGGAGACGCACCCAGGAGGTATGCCGTTATGATCGATCTTTCAGTCAACAAGGAAAGCCTGAAACACAACATCGAGAATGCGCGGAAGAACAACGTCATTCTCCCGACCTACGAAGAGATGAAGGATCCTGGAAAGATTCCGGCAAAGATTCAGGAAAAGCTGAAGAATGTCGGGCTGTGGGATGTGAACCCGCTGAACCTTTTCCGTATCACATGGAAGAACGAGCCGAAGGAGAAAGGCGGGCTCTTCCAGAGCGTCCCGAACTACATC
>USJM01000037.1 GCA_900555005.1 uncultured Lachnospiraceae bacterium
CAGGTGCTGGAGGTCGTGCGCGGCTGCATCCGAGGGTGCAGGTTCTGTCAGGCCGGCATGATCTACAGGCCAAACCGGTATAAGAGTGCCGGGGTCCTGAAAAAACAGGCGGATCAGCTTCTGAGAGAAATCGGGCAGGATGAGATTTCGCTCAGCAGTCTGTCGACGAGCGATTATCCCTGCCTTCCGGAGCTGGTGAACTATCTGATCGGGCAGTATGGGCAAAAACAGGTCAACATCTCGCTTCCGTCTCTGAGGATCGATGCGTTTTCACTTGATGTGATGAGCAAGGTGCAGGATGTCAGCAAGAGCTCGCTGACCTTCGCGCCGGAAGCCGGATCTCAGCGGCTTCGGAATGTCATCAACAAGGGCCTGACGAAGAGGATATTCTTCATGGCGCAGGGGAAGCTTTCAAAGGCGGCTGGAACAAGGTGAAGCTCTATTTCATGCTCGGCCAGCCGACAGAGACAGAGGAGGACCGGAAGGATATCGCCCATCTGGCGGAGAAAATTGCCGAAGAGTACTATGAGATCCCGAAGGAAGAGCGAAACGGAAAGTGCAGCATATCCATATCGACGTCCTTCTTTGTTCCGAAGCCATTCACGCCCTTCCAGTGGGCGGTGATGTATGATCCCGGTGATTATCTGGGCTTTGCATCGACGGTCAATCATGAAGTGAAGGAAATGAAAAACCACAAGAGCATACGCTACAACTGGCATGAGGCCTACGTGACGGTTCTTGAGGGACTTCTGGCGCGGGGCGACCGGAGAGTCGGGGCTGCGATCGAGGAGGCCTACCGGCAAGGGGCTTTGTTTGACGCCTGGTCTGAATACTGGGACTGGGACAGATGGGTCCGTGCGATGGAGAAGACCGGAGTGGATCTGGCTTTCTATACCAAACGGCAGCGGACAGAGGATGAGCTTCTGCCGTGGGACTTCATCGACTGCGGCGTGACAAAGAAGTTTCTGCTGGATGAATGGCACAGGGCGCTTGACGGTATTGTGACACCGAACTGCAGGGAAAACTGCAATGCCTGCGGGGCAATGAAATATGAATGCGGCATCTGCTATGACGAGGTGGACGGAAAGAAGGTGCTCCGGGTATGAGAGTCAGGATCAAATACAGCAAGCAGGGACTTTTGAAATTCATCGGACATCTCGATATGATGAGATGTTTTCAGAAGCTGCTGAGGAGAGCCGGTGTGGATGTCACATTTTCGGAAGGCTACAGTCCGCACATGGTGATGTCCTATGCCTTCCCGCTCGGTGTAGGGATGACGAGCGACTCGGAGTATGTGGATGTGGACCTGAACCGTGCGTACTCCAGCAGGGAGCTTGTCAGCCTGCTGAATGAGGCTGCCCCGGAGGGACTCCATGTACTCGATGCCAGAGAGGTGCCCCTCGGGAAGGGCAACAAGGGCATGACCCTTGTTGCGCGTGCGGATTATACGCTCGGCTTCCGTCCGGGGCATGAGTGGGATCCTTCTTATCAGGAGGCCTTCAGAAGCTGGGTGAAGCAGCCCTCCATCTATGCCATGAAGAAGGGTAAAAAAGGGGAAAAGGAAGTCGATATCGCGCCATTTCTCTACGAGGCGGTCATATCACCGGAGCCGAAAAGAGTCTGCGGCATTGCCGATGAAGAGTCGGAGCTTCGGAAGGGGGATATCTTTCTTTCCCTGTCAGCGGGGTCCGGAACAAACATCCGCCCGGACCTGGTCATGGATACATTCGCGAAGGACAGCGGCCTTCTGCCGGATCCTTACCGCTTTATGATCAACCGGGACGAGGTTTACGCAGATCTGGGCGAGGCGAGGCCAGAATCGGACCGGTTTGTCCCGCTCATCGGGCTGGGGACCACAATGGAGTTTGGGGAATGAAGTATCTGATTGAAGCATACAGCAATCGCATATTGTCTGTGCTGCTTGGAGAGGATGGCCGGGCGGTTGAGATCCATGCGGACAGCAGAACAGATGGACTGAAGCTTGGGGACATCTGCATCGGCCGTGTTGAAAGGGTTGCGGCCAATACCGGCGCCTGCTTCGTTGAGGTTGCTCGCGGGATCAAGGGGTATCTTCCCCTCGACGATATGACGGCTCCGAGATATACGCGCAAGGGTTCCTCCCCCAAGGTGCAGCAGGGGGATGAACTGATCGTCCAGGTCAGCCGGGAGGCATTCGGCACGAAGGGCATGTCCCTGACAACAAAGCTGCAGCTTTCGGGACGGTACCTGCTTCTGGAAATGAGCGGGACGGAGCTTGGCATTTCGCGGAAGATTCCGGAGGAGAGAAGACGGGCGCTCAGAGAGCATCTGTTTTCCGAACAGGCACTTGACGCGATGAGACAGCAGCTTGGCACCTGCGGTGTGATTGTCCGGACAAATGCAGAACACGCGCCTGACGAAGAGATCCGGAAGGAGCTTCAGAACCTGACAGCTGCGATGCATCAGCTTCTTCTGACAGCGCCCTATCGTCCGGCATACACCGTTCTGCTGCGGCAGCCTGACCGGTGGCTGAAGCGGATCGAGTCGGTGCAGACGGAAAGACTGGAGGAAATTCTGACAGATGACAGGAATCTGTATGAAGCGCTGGAAAACTATCTGCCGCCATATTTGAGGGAAAAGCTGCGGTTTTACCAGGATCCGATGATCTCCATGCACAATGTCTTCTCCCTGACGCGGGAGCTGAGCCGTGCACTCTGCAGGAAGGTGAACATGAAAAGCGGCGCGAACCTGGTGATCGAGCAGACAGAAGCCCTTGTCTCAATTGACGTCAATTCCGCGCATTCGATCAATGGCCGGGATAAGGAAAAAGCCGTCCTGAAGGTGAACATGGAGGCGGCAGAGGAGTGCGCAAGGCAGATTCGCCTAAGAAATCTGTCCGGAATGATCCTGGTGGATTTTATCAACATGGAAGAGAAGGAATCCTACGATCAGCTGATGAGGCATCTGGCTCAGGCGGCGGCGCAGGATCCGATGCAGGTGAAAGTAGAAGATCTGACAGCACTCGGACTTGTCGAGATGACCCGGAGAAAGGTGGAGGTTCCGCTGTCCCGGCAGCTGAGCAGCCGCATGGAACGTGCAGAAAACGCTGAATTTCTGTCTTGACAGTTGGGAAATGGCGTGCTATGATGCATTTCGTATGCCGCACG
Source organism: uncultured Lachnospiraceae bacterium (assembly GCA_900555005.1). Next base: position 3,147 of record USJM01000037.1, read on the forward strand.
GAGAGGCATAAGTGCGTCCGGGTTTTGGGGACGACGCCACATTCGGCGAGATTGAAGAAAGGGGAGGTGCCCTGAATGTACGCAATTATTGCAACTGGCGGAAAACAGTACAAGGTTTCCGAAGGCGACGAGATCAGAGTTGAGAAGCTCGCAGCTGCAGACGGAGAGACTGTCACATTTGATCAGGTCCTTGCTGTCAGCACAGATGATGGCCTGAAGGCAGGCGCAGATGCTGCAGGCGCAACGGTTACGGCTTCCGTTGTTACCACTGGCAGAGCAAAGAAGGTCATTGTTGCCAAGTACAAGAGAAAGACCGGATACCACAAGAAGAACGGCCACAGACAGTACTTTACACAGGTTAAGATCGACAAGATCAACGCTTAAGATGATCCGGATTCAGTTGTACAAATCTGGAGACGATTTCCTTGGCTTTGAGTGCAGGGGACATGCGGGTGCAGGTGACGCAGAATATGATCTGATCTGCAATTCCGTATCGGTGCTGACAATCAACACTGCCAATGCCATCGAGAGCCTGACGGAGGCAACGTTTTCAGAGGAGGAAAACCCGGAAGGCGGATACCTGAAAGTCATGCTCAGCAGTTCGAAAGACCATGATGCCCAGCTCCTGATACGAGCGATGCTGCTTGGGCTTGAACAGATTGCTGAGAACTTTCCGGATTACATCCGGATACAGAAACGGGAAGTCAAACCCTGATCAGGGAATTCCCGAAGCGGGAGGTGAATGAGAGATGCTGAATATGAACCTTCAGTTCTTCGCGCACAAGAAGGGAGTCGGTTCCACAAAGAACGGGCGTGATTCAGAGTCCAAGAGACTTGGTGCAAAGAGAGCGGACGGACAGTTCGTCAAGGCAGGCAATATCCTTTACAGACAGCGTGGAACCCATATTCATCCGGGTGAGAACGTTGGAATCGGCAAGGACGATACCCTGTATGCAAAGGCTGACGGAGTTGTCAGGTTCTCCAGACTTGGCAAGTTCAGAAAGCAGGTTTCAATTGTTACCGAGAAGGCTGAGACCGAAGCAGCAGAGTAAATCCAGCTGAACAGAGATGGATGCAAGGGGGATTGCGTACGCAATCCCCCTTTCTGGGTTTGAAACGTCGTGCAGCGGCGTGAAGGCACGAATGAGGAAAAAGTATGTTTGCAGACAGAGCAAAGATTATTGTCCGCTCCGGGAAGGGCGGCGACGGACATGTCAGCTTCCGCCGTGAGAAGTTTGTGGCATCCGGCGGACCGGACGGCGGAGACGGCGGGAAGGGCGGCGATGTCGTGTTCGTGGTCGACGATGGCCTGAAACCCTGATCGATTACCGGCACCGCCGCAAGTTCTCCGCAACCGACGGCGAACCGGGCGGAAAGAAGAGATGCCACGGAGCAGACGGCCAGGATCTGGTCCTGCGGGTTCCTGCAGGGACAGTCATTCGCCTTGCCGAGACCGGGGAAGTCATCGCGGATATGTCCGGTGAGAACCGCAGACAGGTGATCCTGAAGGGAGGCCGCGGAGGGAATGGCAATATGCACTACGCCACCTCCACCATGCAGGCCCCCGAGTATGCCCAGCCGGGGCAGGAGTCACGTGAGCTCGAAATCAAGCTTGAGCTCAAGACAATCGCGGATGTGGGATTGATCGGGTATCCGAATGTCGGAAAGTCGACCCTCCTGTCGCACATATCCAACGCAAGGCCAAAGATCGCGAATTATCATTTTACGACGCTGAACCCGGAGCTCGGGGTTGTCGATCTTGAGGATGGCAGCGGGTTTGTCGCGGCGGATATACCGGGGCTGATTGAAGGGGCAAGCCAGGGAGCAGGACTGGGGCATGAGTTTCTGCGCCATATAGACCGATGCAAGGTTCTGATCCATGTCGTGGATGCGGCGTCCACAGAAGGACGGGATCCGGTCGAGGATGTATACCGGATTGATCAGGAACTGGCCGCCTATGACGTTGCATTGAGCGAAAAGCCACAGGTCATAGCAGCCAACAAGATTGATTCGATCACCGTCCCGGAGGATGGAAAAAATCCGGACGGGACAGCGTGGGAGGATCCCGTCAGCCGCCTGAAACATGAATTCGGGCCGAAGGGCATCGCTGTCTTTCCAATCTCCGCAGTCACGGGCGAAGGCCTGAAGGACCTGATCTATTACGTCAGTTCCATGCTGAGAAAGCTTCCGAAGGAGACAAAGGTCTACGAGCAGGAATATTTTCCGGAGGAACATCTCCCGGGGAACAAGCTTTCATATACCTGCTGGAAGGATGCGAAGGATCCGCATCTCTTCCATGTGGAGGGACCGAAGATCGACAAGATGCTCGGATACACGAATCTGGAGTCTGAGAAGGGCTTCCGCTTCTTCCAGAATTTCCTGAAGGACAACGGGATCCTGAAGGAGCTGGAGAAGCTTGGGATTGAGGACGGCGACACCGTCAAGCTGTACGAGCTTCACTTTGAATATTATAAGTAAACAGAATGCCAGCCGCCCGTCGCCAGCCATGCGTTGAGGAAGCATGGAGGGGGACAGGCGGCTGGCAGCTTTTGCCTCTGACGACAGGAAAAAGCATTCGGCATGTGTTTGGTTTCGCACGAAAATGAAAAATCAAATCACTCTACAAGTGTCAGCCTGCTGATGTCAGGCCGTGCGATCATGGAATAGTTTGTATAGTACACTACAAAACCCGGCTTTGCCCCGCCTGGTTTTTTCACTTCCTTTTTCTTTACATAATCAATCTCGACCTTGTCTGCACCGCGTCCCTGGGAGTAGTAGGCAGCCGCGCTGGCAGCCATCTCAAAGACATCATCCGGAAGCTCCTCGGTTCCTCTCATTTTCACGATGACATGAGACCCCGGAATCTTTTTGGCATGGAACCACCAGTCTCCGCCTGAGGCAAAGCGGAAGGTCAGCTCATCATTCTGAAGGTTGTTTTTCCCAACATAGATGTCATAGCCGTCCGGTGTCCGGAAATGGTAGGCTCCGACTTCTTTGTCCGCGCGGCTCCTTTCTTTTTCCCCGTTACCGTCCGCTTTCTGACATAGTCGGACTGTTCCAGCTCTTCCCCGATCTGTGCCAGATCCGCCTCTGTCTCCGCCTGGTCGAGAAAGGTGCTGATGGCCTCCAGCTGCCGGACCTCGCTTTCCGTCTGCTCAATCTGAACGGTGAGGGCTTCCGCGGTCCGTTTCTGCCTGGCATACTTGTCAAAATAGCGCTGTGCATTCTCCTGTGCCGTGAGGGTGCTGTCGAGCTGGATCTTCAGATCCTTCCCGCCGTCATAGTAGTTCGGAACCGTGACGCTGCCAGCTCCCTGCGGGACATCATATCCGTAGGTATTGAGAAGCTCGCCGCAGATGCGGAACTTTTCACGCTTTTCCGTGTCCTTCATCTGCTTTCTCTGCAGCGCAAGCTTTCTCGATTCACGCTCAAGGATGGTGGAGACGACATGCCGAAGATCCGCGGACTTCTGGCGGATCCGGGTGACAGCGCTTTTTTCGGCATAGTAGGTCTCAACGACCGCTGACATGGAGTCAAAGTTTTTATGCTCATAGTCCGCGTACATGGTCAGGGGAAGCGCCGAGAATTCGACGGGGGCGCCATCCTTGTCGTAGATGATCCGGGGAGAAAATGAACCTGCCTTCACATCTTCCATCATCTCGCTGAAGACGCGGTAAAGGTGAACCCGGGCATTCTCAGGAAATTCACGGGCGCTCTGGTCTGATTCCAGCGAAGCCCTGTGGCAGAGCTCCTCAGCGATCACCGGGCTGATGCCGGTGTAAACCGTATACAGTGCCTTTGAAAGTGGGAGAGGCTTTGCAAACACCTCGGAGCAGAACTGGCGTTCGTCCGTTTCTTTGGGGTTCAGCTTGTGAAGAGAGTCCGGTACAAAGTACGGCCGCCCCGGCAGAACCTCACGAAGAGAGGAGGTTTGTGCGGAAACGTGACGGATCGCATCCAGAATGATCTCATTCTCATCTACAAAAATCAGATTGGAGACTTGCCCATCAGTTCCAGAACCAGGTATTTTTTTCGAAGATCGCCCAGTTCGTCATAATGTTCAATTTCAAAACGCACAATCCGTTCCAGGGAGGGCTGTGTCACAGACAGAATATGGCCGGACCCGATATGCTTCCTGAGAAGCATGCAGAAGTTCGGTGCAGTCATCGGACTGAGCTTTGACTGATCCGTCAGATAGAGAAGGGGAAGAGAGGCACTTGCCGACAGCAGCACCTTCTTCAGGCCGGAGCGTGTCTTGACGCTTAACAGGATTTCGTCCGGCTCCGGCTGGGCGATCCTCGATATATGACCGTCCGCAAGCGAACCGTTCAGCTCTCGGACGAGACTTGCAACTGTGATACCATCAAATGCCATTGAACAATCTCCTTTCAGGCAATGGCCCTTGAGCCATCTCCATTCAATTATACAGGCTAATTCAAGGGTATCCAGCGAAAAATGATTCTGAATAAAAAGTTCAGCAAAGTCCCGGAAAGTTTGCTACAATGTGTGAGGCTGATACAGAGCCCGCGTATTTGCGCGGGCAGATTACATCTGTACATGTAGGAAAGGAGTTTTCACGATGGAAATATCACCGCTTCAGAAAGAAAGACTGAAATACCAGCCGAAGCTTCCGGGTATGCTGAGAAACGGAATCTCTGACATCTGCGTCAGGGAGGGCGAGGCCACTCAGAGTGTTGCAGATCAGGAGAAGATCAGAAGCCTGTTCCCGAACACCTATGGCAAGAAGGAGATTACCTTCCAGAAGGGAGCCAACACGTCCGCTTCCAAAAAGCAGGTCGTTGGTGTCATTCTCTCCGGCGGCCAGGCACCGGGCGGACACAATGTCATTTCCGGTCTGTATGACGCTCTGAAGGCAACGAACAGGGAGAATGTTCTTCTCGGCTTCAAGGGCGGTCCGAGCGGACTGGTGGACGACGACTGCGTTGAGTTCGACGACGCCTTCATCGATGCATACCGCAACACAGGCGGGTTTGATATCATCGGGTCCGGCAGAACGAAGATTGAGACACCGGAGCAGTTCAAGGCGGCGACTGAGACGGCTAAAAAGCATGGCCTCACAGCGGTTGTCATCATTGGCGGTGACGACTCCAACACGAATGCGGCTGTTCTTGCCGAGTATTTTGCGGCAAATCATGTCGGCGTACAGGTCATCGGATGCCCGAAGACCATCGACGGCGACCTGAAGAATGATGACATCGAGTGCTCCTTTGGCTTTGACACGGCGACCAAGACGTACTCCGAGCTCATCGGAAACATCGAGCGGGATGCCAACTCCGCAAAGAAGTACTGGCATTTTGTCAAGGTTATGGGACGCAGTGCTTCACATGTCGCCCTTGAGTGTGCGCTGGAGACCCAGCCGAATGTCTGCCTGATCGGTGAGGAGGTTGCGGAGAAGAAGATGTCTCTGTCTCAGATCGCAGACCAGATTGCGGATTCTGTCGAGGCACGTTCCAAGACGGAGGGCAACTTCGGCGTTGTGATCATCCCGGAGGGGATCGTTGAGTTTGTTCCGGAGTTCGGCACCCTGATCCGTGAGATCAGCGAGATGCTGGCAGGCTCAAAGACTGAGGAGTTCAATGCGCTTCCGGACTGGGCTGCAAAGAAGGAATTCATCCGCAAGGGTCTTACGGCGGAGTCCTACAAGGTATTCGACATTCTTCCGGAGACCATCCAGAAGCAGCTGTTCCTCGAGAGAGATCCCCACGGCAATGTCCAGGTTTCCCTGATCGAGTCTGAGAAGCTTTTCGCGGAACTTGTGAAGAACAAGCTGGACGAGCGGAAAAAGGCCGGCACATACAAGGGAAGCTTCAAGACGCAGTTCCACTTCTTCGGATATGAGGGAAGATGCGCATTCCCGTCAAACTTTGACGCGGACTACTGCTACAGCCTGGGCTACAATGCATTCATGCTGATCCAGTATGGATTCAACGGATATCTTTCCAAGGTTTCCAATCTGTCCAGACCGGCAGATGAATGGGTTGCCGGCGGTATGCCGATCACGAAGATGATGAACATTGAGCGCAGAAACGGCGAGGACAAGCCGGTTATCCGCAAGGCACTTGTGGAGCTGGACGGAAAGCCGTTCAAGTACTTCGAGGCTCATCGGGCTGAATGGGCGGTCAAGACCTGCTATACATATCCGGGAGCCATCCAGTATTATGGCCCGTCTGATGTCTGCGACCTGACGACCAGGACGCTGGCACTTGAGAAGGGCTGAAACACCGTACAGCTGCAGCATTGATGAAAAACCAGTCGGGTTCCCCGGCTGGTTTTTTTCAAGGAGGCCTTTTTCCCGGGCTTTTCTGCTAGCCGTTGACTTTCGAATCAGGCGTGTCATATAATGACTTGATGTCTGAATTCAGAAGGGACAGGTATGCCATGATCAGAAGTATGACAGGGTTTGGCCGCGCGGAGAGTGCGGACAGCCAGTTGAAGTTTACGGTCGAGGTCAGATCCGTCAATCACCGGTACCTTGATGCCAGTGTTCGGATGCCAAAGGAATATGCATTTCTGGAGACCTTGGTGCGGACAGAGCTGAAGAAGTACATCGGCCGGGGGAAAGTGGAGGTCTCGGTGACATGTGAGCAGCTCGGGGAGGCAGAGCTGAGCCTGAAGCTGAATGAGCAGCTGGCGCAGAAGTATATGGACGCCTACCGGGAACTGGAAGAACGGTTTGGCCTGAGGAATGATGTGACGGTCTGCAGACTTGGAAGTCTGGACGGAATCTTCACGCTCAGCAAAGGGGAGCTCGATGAGGAGGTCATCTGGAACGTACTCAGCAGGCGCTGGATGGCGCACTGGAAAAGCTGGTCTCAGCGAGAGAGGCAGAGGGCGGAAACCTGAGAAGAGATCTCCTTGAAAAACTGGATGGAATGGACAGCCTGGTCAGCAAGGTGCAGGAGCGGTATCCGGAGATTATCGCAGCTTACCGGGAACGGATCAGAGAAAAGGTCCAGGAGATCCTCTCAGACGATCAGATCGATGAAAACCGCATCGCGTCGGAGGTTGTTCTGTATGCGGACCGGCTCGCGACGGATGAGGAAACGGTACGGCTTCACAACCATATCAAGGCGATGCAGAAGGAACTCGAAAAGGGCGGAGACGTCGGGAGAAAACTGGACTTTATCGCGCAGGAGATGAACCGTGAGGCGAATACGATCCTGTCAAAGGCCAATGATCTGGTGACGACAGATATCGGAATCGGGCTCAAGACTGAGATTGAGAAGATCAGGGAACAGGTTCAGAACATTGAATAATCATTTTATCAATATCGGGTTCGGCAACCTTGTAAACAGGGATAAGATTATCGCGGTGGTCAGCCCTGAGGGGGCGCCGGTAAGACGACTGATCCAGCAGGGAAAGGAACAGCAGCGCGTTGTGGATGCGACCGCAGGAAGACGCACGAAGGCCGTGATCATCTGTGAGGGTGACCGGATGATCCTGTCGGCGCTTGGCGCGGATACAATCGGGAAGAGAACAGTGGAGGAGCAGAAGGAATGACGGAAAGAGGGAGTCTGATCGTCCTCTCCGGGTTTTCCGGAGTCGGGAAGGGAACCGTTCTGCGGCTCATGATGAGCCGGTATGACCACTATGCGTATTCCGTATCCGCCACGACAAGGCAGCCCCGCGCCGGAGAGGTCGATGGAAAAGATTATTTCTTTAAATCGACCAAGGAATTCGAGTCCATGATCGAGCGGGGGGAGCTTCTGGAATATGCCCGCTATGTCGACCATTATTACGGAACTCCGCGTGCGTATGTCAGGCAGCAGATGGAGAGCGGCAGGGATGTCATCCTTGAGATTGAGGTACAGGGAGCGTTGAACATTCGCCGGATGGTACCGGAAGCTGTCTTGATTTATATGCTTCCTCCCGATGCGTCCACACTCACCGGCCGGCTGAGGGGCCGCGGGACGGAGACGGCTGACGTCATCCGGGGGCGGCTGAAGGCGGCTGCAGGAGAGGCGAGGCACATTGGCGATTACGACTATGTCATTGTCAATGACGACGCGGAGCAGTGTGCGGTGAGGCTGAACGGACTGATCGAGGCACAGCGGCTCAGAACAGCCAGAAACCTACCATTTATCAAAGCGATACAGGAAGGGCTTGAGCGCGAGGCAAGGGAAAACTGAACCAGCAGATCGAGCGACACCGAAAGGAGTATATGTATGTTACATCCGTCTTATACGGAACTGATGGATCTGATCAACCAGGACAGCGATGAGGATACCCCGGTCGTCGGCAGCCGCTATTCGGTTGTCATGGCTGCTGCGAAGCGCGCGCGCCAGCTGATCGATGGCAAGACGGGTCTTCCTGAGGAGGATCTGCATAAACCGCTTTCGACGGCGGTTCAGGAGCTCTGGGACGGCGATATCCGGATTGTCCGCGAGGATACGGACATGGAGGATGAGAACGAGATCCGTGAGGACATGGACAAGGAAATAGAGAGCTTTCTCCCGAGCGAACAGGAGGCGGAGAAGCTGTATGCGGAGGAGCATCCGGGCGAGAAGGATCCGTATCTGAAGGAGAACGGCGGAACAGAGGAAGCTTCTGATGCATCCGGGGCAAAGCAGGAATAAGGGGACGTTATGCGGAAGATTCTGCTTGTATCTCTCGGATGTGACAAAAATCGTGTCGACTCTGAGAAGATGCTCGGGCTGCTGAACTTAAAGGGATATGAAATCACGGACGATGAGACCGAGGCAGAAGTGATCATTGTCAATTCCTGCTGCTTTATAAATGATGCCAAGCAGGAATCCATTGATACCATTCTGGACATGGCACGGCAGAAGGAGACAGGAAAGTGCAGGGCACTGATTGTCGCCGGATGCATGGCACAGCGCTACGAGAAGGAGATCCGGGAGACACTGCCGGAGGTAGACGCCTGCGTCGGGACCGGGTCAATTGCAAAGATTGGCGATGTGATCGATGAAGTGCTGAAAGGGCAGAGGGAAGATATTCTGGATGATGTCGACAGCCTCCCGCTTGCAGAGGGGAAACGGCTTCTGACAACCGGCGGACATTATGCCTATCTGAAGATCGCAGAGGGGTGTGATAAGCACTGTACCTATTGTGCGATTCCGATGGTCCGCGGCCGGTATCGTTCTGTCCCGATGGAAAGTCTTCTCTCCGAGGCAAAGGATCTGGCGGACATGGGCGTCAGAGAGCTGATCATGGTTGCGGAGGAGAC
>USJM01000038.1 GCA_900555005.1 uncultured Lachnospiraceae bacterium
AATTCGTTGTCCGCATTTTGCGCAATCAGTACAGAGGCCGTGCATCCGCTGTCTGTGAGCATCAGCTGCTTTGGATGATTGATTAAACAGGTGAAAATAAATGACCAGAGAACAATATGAACAGGCTGAGTCTTTCTGGGTTCGCAAGGACGAAACAGAAAAGAAGTTGGACCAGGATGCATTATATGACTGGATTGACAGGTTTTTAACATCGCACAAGGTCCTCGCGCTGGCAACGGCCACGGAAGATTTTGTCCGCTGCACACCATTGGAGTACAGCTGGCATGATGGAGCGCTCTGGATCTTTACAGAGGGCGGACTTAAATTCAGAGCGTTGAAAGAGAATCAGCATGTTGCGGCGGCGGTATTTGAGGCAAATGCTTCCTTCGGCGGTTTGAAATCCTTGCAGATCGAGGGAACAGCGAAACTGATCGAGCCATTCTCGGGAGAATACGAACAGGCAGCAGCATTCCGTAAAATTCCGCTGGAAGCTTTAAAGAAGCTGAAGGAACCGATGTGGCTTATAAAAATTGAACCATCGGAAATCACCTGCCTGAATTCAGACTTTAAAAAGGGTGGGCACGGCAGCAGGCAGATATACAACGTGAAAAAGTGATATCCGATGGTACCAAGAGCAGATGTCACAGGTGTAATAAATCGGATGCAGGGGATATACATTGATGGCCGATCAACAGGAAAAGTACACGCTGGAGAGTGTCGATTACGGCTCGCAGCTTCGCGGGAAATCATTTGTTACCTCCATTGGATTCAGTGCGTGGCACTGGCATTACGAATATGAACTGATGCTGGTTCTGAAGGGGAAGGTGACACTCCGGTCAGAGAAGTGGACAGGACCTGTTACAGAGGGAAATCTCGTGCTTGTAAACTCAAAAGAGCTGCATTCTATTGTTGGCGGGAATGAGGCAAATCTCTGTGGGTTTGTACAGTTAAGCCCGGATCTTTTCAGAAGCGGGACGGAGGACAAGCGGCAGTTCAGGTTTTTTCTGAACAGTATGAATCAGGATGAGCAGCCGGAAGAAGGAATTGTATCCATCCGGAACCATGTGTCGAGAATCCTGATGTGTACGCTCATCGAGCAGGAGCAGACAGTATACAGGCTTCGGGGAGAAATGTATAGTCTGGTAGCAGATCTGGTGGAGGGTGCAGATTATGACATCCTTATGAGACGGCAGAAGGAAGAAACAGGGTCTGAAGAGCTTCTGGATATGATCGACTACATTCGCCGGCATGCAGCAGAAGACCATCTGAGTGCGATGCTGGCACATGAGTTTGGAGTCGGGGAGAAGACGCTCTATCGCTATTTCAAGGCCGGACTTGGGATGTCCGTACGGGATTTCACAGAGGAAATGAGAGTCCAGCAGGCTAGAAAACTTCTGCGGACGACCGACCATGACATGCCTTTTATCATCGATGCCTGTGGATTTGGATCGGAAAAAACATTCTACAGATCATTCCAGAAATTGACCGGCCAGACCCCGCTCAGCTACAGAAAATCAGATGGCGGAGACACCGGACATGCAGAGGTTCGGGGATATCTGGATTACGAGAGATACGAAGCGCTCGACCTGTTGAAAGGATTTCTTTCATGAAGCCGGAATGGATTGTGCAGAATATGTCACTTGAGGAAAAGGTGCATCTGATGAGCGGACGGGCTGACCGTTCCAGAATCCATGGCGCGCTCAAGGGAACATTATCGGAACATTATAATGAAAAGCCCTACGTGGCAGGGGGCAATGACAGACTTCATGTGCCGGAGATCAGATTCTGCGATGGGCCGAGAGGTGTCGTCTGCGGCAGAGGGAAAGCCACCTGTTTTCCTGTCCCGATGGTTCGGGCAGCCGGCTTCAATCCGGATCTGGAGGAAAAAATCGGGACAGCGGTTGCGCAGGAGGTGCAGCAGTTCGGAGCCAATTTCTATGGCGGGGTCTGCATCAATTACCTCTATCATCCGGGATGGGGGCGGGCACAGGAAACGTACGGGGAAGATGATTTTCTGCTCGGAGAGGTGGGCGGGGCGATGGTCAGGGGTGTCCAGAGCGCAGGCGTCATTGCCTGCCTGAAACATTTCGCCTTTAATCAGATGGAAAATCAGCGCTTCCGCGTGAATGTGCGCTGCGATCGTCTGCGGACGGAACGGGAAGTGTTCCTGCGGCACTTTGAGAAATGCATCCGCCGAGACCATGCAGGAGCTGTCATGAGTGCCTATAACGCCTACAATGGCGTGATGTGCGGACACAGCCGTTATCTGCTTCATGATGTCTTGAAGGAGGAGTGGGGGTTTCAGGGCTTTCTTATCAGTGATTTTACCTGGGGCGTGAAGGACACTGTTGCAGCTGCGCTGGCAGGCCAGACGGTTGAAATGGCAGACACCAAATTCTATGGTGAAAAACTGGTGGAAGCAGTCCGCAAGGGGCTCGTTCCGGAGTCTGTGATTGACGATGCGGCGCTCCGCATTGTCCGAACCATGAAATCATTTGAAAAGATTTCCATGGAATCGGGAAAGAGAAAAAGACTGAAGAAGGGAGAGATCCGGGAGCTGGCCCTTCAGTCTGCGGAGGAGGGAATCGTCCTGCTGAAGAACGAAGGGAATGTGCTTCCATTTTCGAAGAGAAGGCTCCACACGATCGCAGTGTTCGGGGAGCTGGCTGAAGAAGGGAACCAGGGAGACAGAGGTTCTGCAAGAGTGTATCCGGAGCACGTTGTCTCTCCGCTCGAAGGGCTGATGAAGCTGGTAAATGGGACGACAGATGTCATCTATTATCGCGGGCATAATATCGCTCACGCAAAACGTCTTGCAGATGAAGCGGATTGTGTGATCGTGATCGCAGGATTGACATACCTGGATGAGGGAGAAGCCCTCTCGAAAGATCAGTTTACGGCTGAGCGGGGAACTTCAGTCGGAGGGGACCGGGAAGGCAGACTGCGTCTGCATGATGGAGATGAGAAGCTTTTGAATGAAATCGGCAAAGTCAATCCCAATACTGCCGTTGTCATGATATCCGGATCGACCGTGATTCCGGGGAAATGGATCAGCCAGGTGCCGGCCTTACTATGGGCGGGCTATGGCGGCCAGGAAGGCGGCCATGCGATCGCCCGCGTTCTGTTTGGCGAGGCTGAACCTGGCGGAAGGCTTCCATATACAATCCCGCAGCGGGAGGAAGATCTGCCGGATCTGGACTTTGAAGCGACAGAGGTGACATATCAGTATTACAGTGGATACCGGAAGCTTGCACATGACGGGATCAGAGCCATGTATCCGTTTGGGTATGGATTGTCTTATACTTCCTTTTCGTTGTCTGATGTATCGGTCAGGAAGGGAGAGATTACGTCCGATGGGAAGACGGAAGGAGAAACGGAATGGAACGACGCCCCGGTTCTCACTGTTTTTTGTCATATCAGCAATACCGGAAAAAGACGCGGCTCCACCGTGTGCAGGTGTATGTGGAAACCGCGAGGTGTCCTGTACCGGCTTTGAAAGGATTTCTGAAGGTAACGCTGGAAGCCGGAACTGGCAGGGATATTCAGATTCCGGTTTCCTGCGATGATCTGAAGTATTTTGATGAAAAGGAACGTGCTTTCAGGCTGGAGCATGGGAATTTCAGCATTCATGTCGGATTTAGTTCAGAACAGATTGTATGGAGTGGGATGGTGAAAAGGTAAAGGCATCCCCCTTCAGAAAGAGCACTTCCATCAGCTGACGCAGGTGCGCAGGCAGCTGGTGGTATTTTTTTGTCCAATTTTGACAGTGGGTATTCCGGATGTGACAGCAGAAGGAGCAGAGATACTTCTATACTTGTATGCATCAGAACGAAAGGAAAAGACAAAAGAGGAACAGAAAGGTGAAAAATCTGGTAATGAATCCATATCTCCCCTTGGATGAACACATTCCGGACGGGGAGCCTCATGTGTTTCAGGACAGGCTGTATCTGTTTGGCAGTCACGACCGGGAGAATGGGAAAGAATTTTGTGAGTTGGACTATGTGACGTGGTCAGCCCCGGCAGATGATTTGTCTGACTGGAGGTATGAGGGCGTTATCTACAGGAAAGACCAGGATCCATATAATCCGGAAAAGCTTCCGATGTATGCCCCGGACGTCGTGCAGGGACGGGATGGCAGGTATTATCTTTACTACTGCATCAAATTCCAGGACAGCATCCATGCTGCAGTCTCTGACAAGCCCCAGGGACCATATAAATTCTATGGACAGGTACACTATAAAGACGGCAGGGTGATGAGCGAGAACCAGCCGTACGATCCGTCTGTCATCTGTACGGAGGAAGGAAATTATCTGTACTTTGGATTTGCGCCCTGCATGATCAACATCCCAAGATACAAGTCACAGGATCTGAAGGGGTGCTCTGTCGTCAGGCTGGCAGATGATATGCTGACTGTTCTGGAGGGACCGGAGGTCGTTCTGCCATCAGAGAACTATGCAGCCGGGACGTCATTTGAGTCGGATCCGTACTTTGAGGGACCGTCGATCAGAAAAATTCACGGCATTTATTACCTGATTTATTCCTCCGTCCATACCCATCGGCTCTGTTATGCAACAAGCAGCAGACCGATGAGCGGATTTCAGTACAGAGGCTGCATCATATCCAGCACAGATGTCGGGTACAAGGGGCGCAGGGAAGAGGATCAGCTGAACAGTGGAGGAAACAACCACGGAGGACTCGTGGAGGTGAACGGGCAGTGGTATATCTTCTACCACCGGCACACCTCCCTCACTCAGTATAACCGGCAGGCCTGCGCAGAGCGTGTTTTCATTAAGGAAGACGGATCCATACCGCAGGTCTGTGTGACAACCAGTGGTCTGAATGCAAAGCGGCTTCCGGGCGTGGGCGTCTATCCGGCGGTCTATTGCTGCAATCTGACAAATGGACATATGGGCGCTTTGAATTCCCTGGGACGTTCCAATAAGGAGGCGGACTTCCCCTATCTGACAAGTGATGAGGACGGAAGGTATGTATCCAATATTTCGTCTGGGACGATCGTCGGATATAAGTATTTCGATCTCGGGAAAACGCATAAAATCCAGATCCGTTACCGGGGGACAGGCGGGAACCATGCAGATGGGGTGATCCGGGTCCTCACGGAGATTGACGCACCGGATACGGCATGCAGAGGAGAGATCTGCGTGAAGACGGAAGCTTCAAACGGAACTGTACCGGGAAATACGTTCATGAAGGCTGTGGGAGGAGTTCAGTTCCAGGATGATGACCGGGAACTCTATTTCCGATATGTCGGAAACGGAGCCATTGACCTCATGGAAATAGAACTGATGGAGTGAACACTGCGGCAGGGCATACAGAAAACAATCACAGGAGGAAATCAAGATGAACAAGTATGCTGGAAAACGGCCGGGGTTCGGCGAGAAGATCGCTTTTGCCCTGGGGGATGGTGGATGTAATTTTGTCTGGACGACGCTGGGATCGTTCCTGACCGTCTATTACACCGACAATGTTGGCATTGCAGCGGCAACGATTGGAACGATGATGCTGCTGGCAAGATTGCTGGATGGAATTTCAGATCTGATCATGGGAGCGATTATTGACCGTACGCATACCCGGTGGGGAAAAGCACGCCCATGGATCTTATGGTCTGCGATCCCAATGGGGGTCGGGCTGGTGCTGATGTTCTCCGTTCCGTCATCGCTTTCGTCGAACGGAAAAGTGGCGTACGCCTTTATCTCTTACGTATTGATGGCTGCCGTTGTCTATACGGCCTGCAACCTGGCATACAATACGCTGCTTGCCCTGTTCTCCCCGGAGCGGAAAGACCGCATACAGGCGAGTTCCTTCCGGTTCTTCTGCACGATGGCGACGGTCTTGTTCATCAATTACAATACCATGAACTTTGTGGGAAAATTCGGATGGACAGGAATGGCTTCGATCTTCGGCGCAATTGCGGTCGTCATGCTTCTAATCACATTTTTCTTCACCAGGGAGCGTAACAACCAGGAGATCGAAAAAGACGTTGACCAGACCTTCGTCGATACAGAGAAAAAGAAAAAAGCACAGAAACTGTCTGTCGGAAAGTCATTTGCCTATCTGTTTAAGAATAAGTACTTCCTGCTTTTAACGCTGATCTTCGTTGTGAACTATACGGCGCTGGGCGTGAATAATGGACTTCGGATTTATTATGCTAGAGATGTGCTGGGCAATGTAGGCCTCATGGGAACCCTGACACTTTGCTTCATCCTTCCGAAGATGATCGGCAACCTGGTTTACCCGTATATTGTGAAGGTGCTTGGAAACTGGAGATCCATGGTCATCGGCTATATCGTTGAGATTGCAGGAGTCCTGCTGATGGCAGTCCTCCCGACATCTGCGGCGGCAGCATTCACAGGACTGATCTTGCTTGGAATTGGCGGAATCCCTCATAATGCCGGACTTTTTGCAATGGTAGCGGATGTCGTAGACTACGGAGAGTGGAAGACAGGTGTCAGGCTGGACGGGCTTACAAACTCTGCAACATCCTTCGGCATGAAAGTTGGCGCAGGACTTGGCTCCGCGATTGTCGGCTGGGGACTCGCATGGGCAGCATATGAAGGAAAACGGACAGCGCAGAAGGTCGCGCAGACCGCAATGACCATTGCCCGCATCAAGAGCGCATATACGATCATTCCGGTCATCCTATTTGCAATCGGTCTTGTCGCTCTGCTTTTCTGCAACCTTGATA
Organism: uncultured Lachnospiraceae bacterium; assembly: GCA_900555005.1. The sequence continues at coordinate 6,704 of USJM01000038.1, forward strand.
AGATCGCACCGCAGATGGAAAAAGATCTTGCGGCAAAACGTGCAGAGTAAAATCTGACGTCGAAGCCTGTACAAACTGCAGATCGCAAGTTTGTACAGGCTTTTGTTGTATTGAAAAGTCGGGATCGCAAGGATTTACAAAGTCGATACAGATTTTTTAACTATCGTTTCCTAAACAGAAGTATTACACTTGATACAAATGAAATGTAATGATCGATCAATGAGAATGTTACAAAATCAGACAAGAAAGAGAGGACATGACATGGGAGCAATCGGTATTGAGCAGCGCTGGGCGACTCAACGGATGAGAACAGTCTGGAAAATCAATGACAATCGCAGGGACGCAGGGCTGCAGTATCCTGATGATGTGGTTTGGGCAGAGAACTTGTTGTATGGTCCGTACGGAAACTGGAACCTGCTGGATATTTATTACCCTAAATCAGCAGTAAAGATTCTTGATGAAAAAACTCACAATGGGTTTCATGTCATCGGATCCGATGGTAACCGGAAGCGGGTACAGGTAATCGAAAAGCTTCCGGTCATTTTTGATATTCATGGCGGAGGATGGCAGTACGGGGACAAGGAGTTATACAGGCATTATAACATCGCATTAGCCCGGCACGGATTTGCAGTGATCGGGTTCAATTACAGGCTCGCCCCTGAAGATTGCTTCCCTGCGGCATTCACAGATGTCAACAGAGCAATGAACTGGGTGGCAGGAAACGGGGAGCACTTTGGGCTTGACCTGAACCGTGTGTTCATGGTTGGAGACTCTGCGGGTGGTCAGAGGCATCCTGGTATGCAACTCTACTCAGCAGTCAAAGATTCAGAGATGTTTACCTGGAGAAGTTTCCTCTGTCAGGCAACGGAGAGACAGCGGCTTTTACATGGGAGGAATATGCACGTCAAGATGTGGGAGACGCTTTTGATCCGGAAACGACAGAAAATATCCCTGATGAGAACATGCAACCGGATGAAACATACCAGTTTAATGTCCCATACGATCAACTCCGCCTTCGGGGAGTAGCGTTAAACTGTGGCATCTACAAAATGAGAGAGTCCCTTCAGGGCGGAGAAGTTGACAATGCCTTTGTTCAGTTTCTGGGGGATCTCTATGAAAGCAGGAAAGAGGATGTCAAGGAATTGGTGGATGCCTGGAATTTCATGGATGAAAATTTCCCGCCAGCATTCGTCATGACAGCTGCGAATGATTTTCTGAGGGATTGCGCAGCTCCTCTGCACGATCACCTGAGCCGACTTGGAGTAAAGTGTGAACTGCATCTGTACGGGAAGCCGGAGCAGACATACATGGGACATGTCTTCCATGTAAACCAAAAGCTGGATGAGGCTCATCAGTGCAATGAGGATGAATGTGAATTCTTCAAAGGGCTTTTTGCCTGAATGATTGTTGGCTGTTATACGTTTTACATGCAAAGGAGATTATCGATGATACGGATCAGAAGAGCAGCAGAGAAAGATATTCCGAGACTGCATGAGCTCCTGGGGCAGGTGCTTCAGATTCATGCAGCCATTCGGCCGGATATTTTCATTGCCGGAACGACAAAATATACGGACGAGGAGCTTCTGGAGCTGATCCGGGATGATGCAAAACCAGTCTATGTCGCGGCGGACGAGCAGGACATATGCGAGGGGTATGCATTTTGTCAGCTGCGGAAGCAGCCATTTTCCAACAATATGGTACCGTTTCAGTCCCTGTTCATCGATGATCTGTGCGTCGATGAGAGGATGAGGGGACAGCATATAGGAGAGAGTCTGTTCGCCTTTGTAAAAGAAGAGGCAAAGAGGCTGGGCTGTTACGAGGTGACGCTCAATGTCTGGGAAGGAAATACATCTGCGGAGAAGTTCTATGAGAAGATGGGCATGAAGACCAAGGAGCGGCAGATGGAGTACATTCTGTCCTGACCCGGAACATTCTTTGACCCAAACCGGGGCGGACGTTCGGAAATGGATCAGGCTTCAGGTCTTCGTCTGCTCGCCGGTGCGTTTCTCTTTCCTGTACGCTGTCGGGGACAGGCCGCATTGTTTCCGAAGCCTTTCTTGTTAAATCGTGTAAAATCGTTCACAAAAAGTCGAGGAAAATGTGATTTTCCCCGACTTTTTGTTGTACAATTAAATTACAGATCGTCTGTTTCAGGCAGAATGACAGGAGGATGGTCATGACAGAGAGGTTCAGACTGAATAACGGGATGACGATCCCGAAAATTGGATTCGGCACCTACAAGGCTGCGGCGGATGGTACAGAGCGGGTGATCAGTGAGGCGATCCAGGCGGGGTATCGGTATTTCGACACAGCATCGTTCTATGGGACGGAGGAGGCCCTCGGGAAGGCATGGACACAGAGCAATCTGGAACGCGGCGCGTTTCAGATTGCCTCAAAGGCCTGGAAGAGTGAGCTGGGGTACCGGGAGGTGCGTGCGGCGTTTGAAAAGTCGCTTGAAAGGCTCCGGACAGATTATCTTGACCTGTACCTGATTCACTGGCCGCTGCCCGCGCCAGACTATCAGGAATGGGAAAAGCTTGACCTGGATACATGGAAGCTGATGGAGGAGCTGTACCAGGAAGGAAAAGTACGGGCGATCGGCGTCAGCAATTTTCTTCCGCAGCACCTGCTTAACCTGATGGAGCACGCGGAGGTGGTGCCGGCTGTAGATCAGCTGGAGTTCCATCCAGGTCATACGCAGGAGGTGACGCTTCGGTTCTGCCAGGAGAAGGGGATCCAGGTGCAGGCGTGGAGTCCGCTTGGCAGAAGCCGGGTGCTGACAGATCCGCTGATTGTCTCACTTGCGGAGAAGTATGGGGTGTCATCCGCGCAGCTCTGTCTGCAGTACGATCTGCAGCGAGGCGTGATGGTCATCCCGAAAGCGTCTTCGCCGGAGCGGATGCGTCAGAACCTGAACCTGGGCGATTTCAAGATCTCCCAGGTCGATATGTATCGCATCGATACGATGCCGGACTACGGGTGGTCGGGAGAGCATCCGGAGCGGGAACGTGTCGATATCCATATCCAGGCACATGAAGGGTGAGCAGACACACAAAGCGCAGACAGGTTGCGTGAGGAAAGCCAAAACAGGAGAGCAGACAGATGGGAGAAAAAGCAAAAGTTTATTTTACGGATTTCAGGACAAAGGTTGATGTACCGCTGACAGCAAAGCTGCAGAAGCTGATCCGGAAGGCTGGGATCGGATCGATTGACATGGATGGAAAGTTTGTCGCGATCAAGATGCACTTCGGGGAGCTGGGGAATCTGGCGTTCCTGAGACCGAATTACGCGAAGGCGGTCGCGGATATCGTGAAGGAGAATGGCGGACTGCCATTTCTGACGGACTGCAATACGCTGTATCCGGGAAGCCGCAAGAACGCACTGGAGCATCTGACATGTGCGGAAATGAATGGGTTCAACTCCATTACAACCGGCTGTCATGTCATCATCGCAGACGGACTGCGCGGAACGGACGAGGTGGAAGTACCGATCCGGAACGGAGAGTACCTGAAGACGGCGCTGATCGGAGAGGCTGTCATGGATGCAGATGTGTTCATCTCCCTGACCCATTTCAAGGGGCATGAGGCAGCCGGATTTGGCGGGGCCATCAAGAACATCGGGATGGGCTGCGGGAGCCGCGCGGGAAAGATGCAGCAGCACAACGATGGGAAACCGCACGTGATCGAGGAAAAGTGCAGGAAGTGTCACCGTTGCGCCCGGGAGTGCGGTTCGGATGCGATCGACTACGAGCGGGGCGTGGCGCACATCAACCAGGATATCTGCAAGGGATGCGGGCGCTGTTCGGGGCCTGTGCCTTTGATGCGATTGAGAACGACAATGCGAATGCGAACGAAGTGCTTGGCTGCAAGATGGCAGAGTATACGCAGGCAGTCTGTGACGGCCGGCCGTGCTTCCACATCAGCCTGATTCAGGATGTCTCGCCGAACTGTGACTGCCATGGCGAGAATGACGCTCCGATCCTTCCTGATGTCGGGATGCTGGCTTCATTTGACCCGGTGGCGCTCGACCAGGCTTGTGTGGATCTGTGTGAGCAGCAGACACCAATCCGGAATTCCCAGCTTGGCGACAACCTGGCCAGACCGGACTGGCACCACTACCACGAGCACTTCAAGGACAACAACCCGAATGTGGCGTGGAAGGAGACGCTGGAACACGCCGAGAAGATCGGTCTGGGCACCAGGGAGTACGAACTGATTACCATGTAAATTTCACGAACGATCGGTTGATCGCTGGCCTGCAGCCGGATGAGCATGACGGCTGACGCTCTGAGACATCACATAGCCAGATCGGCGCTGGAAATATCCAGGAAGTAACTGCCGCGGGGGACTTTTCGGGATAGGCTGAAAGAATGGGCAGGGGAGAGCGGTCTCTTGTAATTTTGTTGGAAATATCTTACAATTCTCTCTAATGGGCTTTTCAGATTGCACAGAAACAGGAGGGAGAAAATGAGTCTTTTTGGCGGTGTGATCAACATCACGGGGATTACGTTCTTCGTGATGAGTATCTTTGCAATTATTGTCGGCGGCTATCTGATCGGCAAGATCTCAATCAAAGGCGTCTCGCTGGGGACGGCAGGCGAAGAATACTCCTGCAGGGCGTCGAAATCCACACCCAGGCTGACGAGAAGCTCCGTCGCCGCGCCCTCCGTCTCCTCGAGCAGGGCCAGCAGGATGTGTTCCGTGCCGATGTAATTATGGCGAAGGCTCTGCGCCTCCTCGACGGCCCCTTCCATGACGCGCTTGGCCCGCGGCGTATAGTAGGGGTTGTCCGACGGATAATCCGTCTCGCCGGACACCATGGCCTCGACCTTCTGCATGACGGTGTCGAAGCTCAGTCCGACTGCTGACAGCGCCTCATAGGCCACGCTGCCCTCCTCATGCAGGAGCCCCAACAGGATGTGCTCCGTGCCGATGTAGTCCTGTTCGAGATTGCGCGACACATACTGCGCGAATTCGATGGCCTTGATGGCACGGCTGGTAAAATGATTGCGATAATTCATTTTGGAGCCTCCTGGCCGCGAGCATGTGCCAGAAGTGCCTGGCGCACATGATTGGCCCGCAGCCTGTCTATTTCATGTTTGGATAAATTCTCATTCTCTGCAACATTCTGCAGGTAGCTCGTGCGGCTGCTGATGAGGATCTCGGCGAAGCAATCGGCCGCGACCTCGTTGATGAGCTTGAGATCGATGCCAAGGCGCACCTTCGATAAGAGTTCCAAGACCTCCTGTTCCGACAGCAGGCGCGCGTAGCGCAGCGTGCCGTAGGCGCGCCAGACCTCGTCCTCGAGGCGCTCCTTCATGTAGAGGGCCAGCGCCTTGCGCGCCTGGCGCTCGTGCGAGACGATCTCCATGACGGCCGTCTTGAGGTTCTCGATGATCTCCGCCTCCGAGAAGCCGAGCGTCAGCTGGTTCGAGATCTGGAACAGGTTGCCGACGCTCTCCGTCTCGTCACCGTAGACACTGCGGATGGCGAGGCCGAGCTGCGGCGAGATATTCATGATGCTCTGGATATTGCGCGTGAA
>USJM01000039.1 GCA_900555005.1 uncultured Lachnospiraceae bacterium
CGGGGACACGTCGTCAAACAATTTCCACAGTGGAGACAATGAGCCTGCTCAATCACATATGGAATGCCAGCGGTAAGGATGCAATTTTGCGGGCATACTGCTGCGCAGTTCCCGCATCCAATACAGGCATCGGTAATAAAATATCCTTCCTGCTTTTTTTCTGTTCCGCCAAAGGTAAAACTGTCCCGTTCTATCGGCTTTTTCGACAGATCAAACCATTCGCCGCTGCCTTCGTAAATCTGAAAAACGGTCAGTGCCTTCATCGCTTCTTCTGTTGGGTAAATCTCATGCATATACGGATTCTTGTCGAACAGTTCCGGGATTTTATCATGCCCAAGCTCTCTGACCTTGCCGCGAACAGACACGGCAACGCTTGACATGGTATCTTCGCCTTTCATAGCCGTAAATGCAAGAAACTGCTGCTTGATAAGCCTGTCATAGAAGCCCTTTCCTTTTGCGGTCAAAAAGTACAGGCTGTCCCCATCGGTATCCATCATATCAATGGCGGCAGTAACGGGAAGCCCCTCATCGTCTACCGTAGCAACAACAGTCGTGTGTATTTTCTTTACCACATAGTTCAGATAATCTTTTGCTGTCATGATCAGCATCTCCTTTGAAAAGGACTCCGAAACGTATCTGTTCCGGAGTCCCATTTGCGTCAGGCTTCTTTTTCGAGAATTTCCTGCATCCCCGTCCGCAGATCCTCTATCGTGTATTTCTTCATTTCATCTTCCATCGCATTCTGGATTGCTTTCAGCTTTTCATCCAGCAGCGCGTGGATATTTCTTCCGACGGGGCACTCAGGGCTGGGATTTTCATGGAACCGGAATAAATCGCCGCCCTCCAAAGGCTCAATAGCCTGATATACATCATAGAAGGATATTTCCGACAGATTTCTTGTTGGCTCGATTCCACCGGTTCCTCTGGCTACCGTGATAAGCCCTGCATTTTGTAGCTGTGTGAGTATTTTGCGAATGATAACCGGATTAGTTCCTATACTTCTTGCGAGAAAATCACTCGTAACCTTATATTCATCCTTAAATGTATCCACACAGGCGAAGATATGCAAAGCCACAGTAAATCTGCTCGATATCTGCATAATGACCACCTCCTGCTATCATTCTACATTAAAGATGATGTAATTTCAATGGTTACATCTATTTTTTCAAAAAAAATTACGGACGCTTTTTATGCATCCGGAATTTATTATTAGTTCTGACATCTATCGTGGCAACTCAACTCTCACACTTTTTGAGCCGGATTGCCCTTGGATAAGCCACCGAGAAGCGTTCGTACTGCCCGATGGCAAATTTGCTCGATTGCCCGAAAACCGCTTTATTACTGGGCTTTCGCGCCTATTTTCCTTCGACCCCTGACATCAAACAGACCGTCTCGATGTGCCCCGAGACAGTGGAAAATATAATCACGCCGCCCGACTGTCTGTAGGAACATATCGAAAATATGCCTCTGTTTGCGGAAACATATCTAAATCCGTTCACCTTCTGTGGAACGTTATCTATCAGAAGCCAAGGCATAAAACTGGAAGTTATCTATGTCTTCCAAGATCATCAAAATTTCTTTTTAATGCTGCTTCAGTAAACGGGATAGCGCAGATCATGACAATCATCTGTGCAATGACGATAATCAATCCAGCAATGCCTGTCATGTCCACATCTTTCCGTAAACGAATAGCATCGCCGCAATTGATATCGGTAGTAAAGCCAATCCACTATAAAGCCATATTTTACCGCTGTATTGATGAGCAAATCTCCAGGTTTCCTGATTTTTCATAGATCTCGTTGTTCGATATCCAAACGCATCATTAATCTGTTTTGGTCCGCCTTTCATGAAAAATTTTCCAAATCCAATCATCATAGCTGGTGTCAAAAGGCACATGATCAACATAAAAACCCAGAATCCCGTCATAGCTATTCTCCTAACAAGTTCAGATTTACAACCGGTTCAGTATGCCCTGTATTGTTTGCTCATCCTGAATCTGCGAGATTCCGAAACACTTTTTCCCAGCATCTTTTAATGAGGCACCGACATGGTAACCGACTGTGTCATCCAGAATCAGGAAGCGATCATGAAAAGCAGTCATGTGCTTTACCGTAAGATTTGGATATTGCGAATTAAACGTGTTAATGTCTCTATTACTAAGCCGCGTATTATTGAAGGTATAAATTGTCACATCAACACCGGGATTCTTCTTTGCCAGAATATTAAGCGTCCCAATATCCACATATCCATCTATCAGAACAATTTTCTTGGTCGCCTTCCGCCTCGCCCCTTCTTTGAGGTCACAATTTGTGACCTCAAAGAATCATATTCTTCCTGCGTTAACTGGAACCGGAATTCCGCAGGAAATCTTTCTATATTTCTCTTGACCGCTTGGTTAAAAACTTTCGTATCCACTTTATATAGAGCAGCCAAATCACTATCCAGCAGGACCTGTTGCCCACGGACAATATAGATGAGATCCCTTATCGGCCTTGTATCAGTCTGTACTTCTGCCGATTCAACTGTTGTGATTTCATTATCCATAACGTTCCTCATGTATCTTGAGATGCCAATTGGGCATCTCAAGTTCTGTCTTTAATTGTGTAAGCATGCTTGCACAAATTCTGATTTTTTCTGCAGGTCAACTCTTGCGGAAAGTTTATTAAGTAGATACATCTGTTTTTCCACAGCCTCATTTCCGCATAATGTTTATGTAATATGATAACATTAGGTGTTTCTTTCTTCCATAAAAAAACTGCCCCGGCATCCCGAGGCGGAATAAACTATTCTCATCGTTAAATTGTAATGTCTTCCTTAACGCCACCTTTCACCGTGATGGTGAGCTTGTCTGGAAAGACTCTGATCTCCTCGATAAAATTCCGCACCATCTGCTCATCATAGGCGAGCACCTTATCCTTTGCTTTCTCGACGGATTCCCGCAAAGCAACAACCCGTTCTTCGTCACGCTTCCGTTCCGACTTTGTGGTCTCAATCTCGTTTTTTCTTTCTCTGAGCTGCTGGATCTGTTCAGCAAGCTCGGTTGTATTAATGCATCAATCCTCCGCAACCTCAAATTGCTTTCCCGCCGTCTCGACTTCCGAAAAATAGCCTTCCTACAGTCTCGACCCCTGAAAATAGCAAGGTCACAGTCTCCCCCGGCAGAAATTCATCAAAATAGCCTTTCCACAGTCACGCCAGAGCAATATTCACATTTTTTTCCAAAAGAAAAAGCGGCATCGGCCTCTCTTTTCAGAAAGACGGGTACCGCAGAAATGGCTTAAACACGGGCTTTATAGCCACTTTTTCAATTTGTCCTCGTTAGTAGAGCCACGGTCTCAGTGCCTTCTTTATTGTCCGAACTGATCACCATATCTTCTTTAATAATCGGGAGCCTGAACCTGATTGCTTTCAGCCACTGTCCTCTCTTGGTTTTTTCTTCATGGATGTAGATGTCTTTCACAAGAGCTTCCAGCAGATCTCTCCTCTCCCTGCCACTTGCCATGGCAAAGAAGGAATCGAAGTTACAAAGAATCTTGTAAATGTTTTCGGCCGAGACTCTCTGTTCAAGAATAGCGGCTTTTCTCAGCGACGCATCGTGAATCAGTTTTTCATATTCGTCGATCTTGTCATACATTCTGTAGAGTCTGGCGTTGAGATCCTTCTTCATGTCCTCATAGTGTTTGTCAAAAGGATCCAGCTCATCCAGCTCGCTCAGAAGATTTTCCTTCAGGGCAACCGACTTTCTGTACTGCTTCTGATATGTCTGAATCTCTTCCTCAATTGACGAAGTATCGATCTCTGAATGAATCTTTTCCCTCATGTAATCCGCGAACTGCGGTTTACTCACCAATTTCCCGATTACTTCGACTACAGCCTGATCGAGCACGTCTTCCGGAATCTGTTTGCTGTAGTCACATCTGACTCCATTATGCATGGTGCGGTGTTTGCAGCAGTAAAAGAAATAATCCTTATACTTTGTACCGTCCTTCCGGTGTTTCACCGTCTTATTACCATACATGCCTGCGCCGCAGATCGGACACTTCAGTAGGTTCGATAAGAGATGGACTCTGTTATCCTTCGGTGAGTTGATCCGCTTATACTTATGCGCCTGGTCAAGAAGCTTGACCTGTGCTGCGTTCCATGTATCTTCATCAATGACCGCTTCCTGCATTCCGTCAGCCAGCAGATAGTCTTTCTGTTTTTTCACCCGGTAGTCATTGCGCGTTCCGTTCACTTTTTCTGTTCTTCTTCTGCCGAACGCAATCTTCCCTGCATACACAGGATTGGACAATATCTTTCGAATAAAGTCTGCTGTAAATAATTCGTTCTTTCCATTCTGTCTGGGAATTTTACGAATGTCATGCTGGTCCAGGTATTTTTCAATTGCCGTAGATCCCATATCCGTATGAACATACAGGTCGAAGATCGTTCGGATCGCAGGTGCCTCATCCTCATTGATGACCAGTTCTCCATTTACGAGAGAATACCCATATGGGGCGAAGCCGCCATTCCATTTTCCTTCCCGCGCCTTCTGCATTCTCCCTTCCATCGTCTGGACCCTGATGTTCTCCCGTTCGATCTCGGCAACAGCTGAGAGTACAGAGATCATCAGTTTTCCTGCATCCTTGGAAGAATCAATTCCATCTTCCACGCAGATCAGATTCACTCCATAGTCCTGCATAATCTGAAGGGAAGAAAGAACGTCTGCGGCATTGCGTCCGAATCTTGAGAGTTTATATACAAGGACATAGGAAACACCGTCGTTCTTCGTTCGAATATCATTCATCATCCGAGTGAATTCCGGACGGCCTTCAATCGACTTTCCGGATCTTCCTGCGTCCTCATATTCCCCTGCGATGGAATAGCCATTATATTCACAGAAAGCATGAATCCGCTCCTTCTGGGCATCCAGAGAGAATCCGTCTACCTGCATCACCGTAGAGACTCTTGTATAGATATATACCTTGACAAGCTCTTTTCCCATCTTCTCTCCAATTTATGCACTGTCTTTATTTAACACGCGACAAAAGATTCTTTATGGATTCCTGGTCCTTCCACAGGCTGATGCCAAAGCACTTCTTGCCAGCATCCTTCAGCGATGCCCCAATGTGATATACCATCTTTCCATCAAGAATAAGAAATCTGTCATGAAATGACTTTGAGCTTGAATCAACAATCAGGTTCGGATACTGACTGTTGAACTTCGATACATCTCCTGTAGTAAGCCGCGTTCCCGGATATGTGATGATCTTCACATCAACCCCCGGATTTTTCTTTGCAAGAAGATTCAAAGTTCCGACATCCACATAGGAATCCACTAGAATAATGTCCTTCTGCGCCTCCTGGATCAAAGAAATAAGCAGGCTGAAAGCATCATAAATCTGTCCCTCAAAGAATATGGTCTGTTCAGATTCTTTATGGCTTTCGATCAACGAAAATACCTTATCAAACTTCTCATCCGTTTCCTTCTGGTACTCCAGTTGTTTCAGTTCCACACTGCTGATTTTTTCAAACAGCAGCTGATTATTAGCAATAAACCGCCGCATCTCCACAAATGTATCCATGATACGCAGACTGACCTGCACCGCGGTATCACTGTGCAGAACGGATGAAAGCATCGCTATGCCCTGCTCCGAGAACGCATACGGCAGTTTTCTCCTACCGCCATAATTGTTCTCTGAACTTGATATCACATTTTGTGATTTCAAGTTGGCATATTCTTCTTCTGTCAGCTGAAAGCGATATCTTTCCGGGAAACGTGCAATATTCCTCTTTACAGCCTGATTCAGTGTCCTTGTCTCCACCTGGTACAGCATGGCAAGATCACTGTCGAGCATAACCTGAACCCCGCGAATGATATAGATCAGATTCCTGATCTGATCACTGCTATACTCAGCGACGGCAATAACTGCCTTTTCTTTTACTCTCTTATCGGCCATATGCACTCCTGGTAATAAGTTCGAATAATGTGTCTCAAACTTGAAATCACAGTTTGTGATATCAAGTTTACCACAAACACTCACGCCTGTCCTTATCAAAAAGGATCCGTCTAGCATCTAGTCATTCTCTTGCTAACATTATGAAGCCCTTCGACATTACCCTCTACAACTTCCATTGTAGGCTTGTGATCTGTCAGAACGACTCTCCCTTCCTAGAGTGTTTGTCAAGGAGGAAATAAAAAAGGTGACTATCGATGAAAGTAGTCACCTTATAAATCTTATATATTGTATTTCATTGTTATGATGTATACATCATAATGAATTAACCGTTGGCTGCAACCTTTGCAAGTCTAGTATTGATTCTTCCCATAACCTCGATGTAATACGCATCATCTGCGGCGGAAAGCTGGGTTTCATCAATGGCATCAAGTTTCTCCATGGTGTCCGTATAATCTGCCATATACTTGGTATACTTTACAAGCATCGTCGGATCATCTGCATTGTAGCTTTCCATGAAGTCACAATACTCATTCATGAATTTTTCGTATGCATCCATGGATTCCTTAAATTCCGGAGTTACTCCATCTGCGGATGTTGCTTCAGCTGGTGCTTGAGTCTGTGTCTGAGTCTGTGCCTGAGTCTCTTTCGTTGAGGTGACTGTAGTTTCAGAAGATGATGTACTCTGATCCTGCGTCTCCTCTACTCTGCTTTCATGCTTTCCTTTATCATGGTTCTTCTGCATATAGCTATAAACGCCACCAATAACAGCCAAGATAATCACTACCCAGAGGATTGTTCCGCAGCATCCACGCTTCTTTTTCTCTTTCTTCTTTTTCTGCGGTTCTGGTTCCTGCTGTACAACTGGCCGATCCACATAAACTATCTTTTCTTTCTCGATTACACGTGGTTCAGGTTGCTGTTGAGAATTACCGCTGTTAGCTGATGTTGTCTCAGGTGTAATCTGCGGAAACTCCTTCCCACAATATGTGCACTTGCCATTGACAACTGGGCCTCCACAAGCATCGCACTTCATACTTACTTCCTCCTCATATAAAATTATTAGATACCCAACAACTTTTTCTTGAGGGCGTCAAATTCTTCCTGACTCAACACGCCTTCCTCTACAAGCTTCTTGTATTCACGGAGTTTTTCGATATTACTCTCTTCTTTCTTGGGAGTCGATAGATTCGATTCGACTGTCTTGTTTATTCCCATGCCGAATGCATATCCAGCGCCAAGTCCTGCTAAACCTCCCTTTTGTTTGGAAGCATCACGCATTGCTCTAGCTGTCTGATATTGCATAAATGCATCCATATTCTTGGAAGCCATACCAATTCCAGACTGTTCATCTATAAGTGCTTCCACAGATTCAGGAAGATTAATGTTCTCAATAGCAAATTCAGTTATTTCTACACCGATTTTCAGAGCCTTCTCGTTAATGTCTTGTTTCATCTGCTCTGAAATCTGACGATAGGTGCGTGCAAGATCCAATACAGGGATTTCCATCTCCCCTATACAAGTAGCTACAGCTTCAGAAACGAACGAGTTGAGAAACTGAACAATATCATATGTCAGTTCCAATCTTCTTGCGCCAAAGACATCTCGCATGAACAGCTCAACATCATTGATCTTAAAAGCATAAGAGCCAAACGCACCGACTCTTACAACATTAAGATCCTTATCACGCATGACGATAGGATTCTTGGTTCCCCAATGCTGTCCTATAAACTGTGTTAAATTGACAAAATACAGATCGGACTTAATCGGAGAATTAAATCCATGTGGAAATGCTGCCAGTGTAGACAAAATAGGCAAGTTCTTTGTATTAAGCTTATAATGCCCCTCATAAAAGATATCTGCCAGCTGTCCCCGATATACCCAAACTGCGGCCTGTCCCGGCCTTACGATAAGCTGAGCCCCCTGTTTTATTTCGTCCTTTTCACGTGCCCATTTATATACAAGGATGACCTTTGATTCGTCAACCCATTCAATAACATCAATAAACTGGCTTTTTGAGAATAATGCCATCTCGAAGTCTCCCTCCCCAGTAGGAATTATGCAACTATTTTATCACAGATGTCATACAGGTGGCTAAGATTTTGGGCATACTGTATATATTTTTAAGAGAATTCTGGCTTATAAGGTGATAGATTGTGGGTCTCACAAAATTATTTTCGGTCCATCAGGGCATGTGAGGTTCTTATCTGAATCCACGTTAGTCCACTTTGTCGGCCATTCCTGCGGTCCCGATAGTGTATGCGGATTGTCCCCTTCGGCGATGATCTTCCCTGTCTCGTAGTTCAGATGTCCCCATAGATATTCAGCGTGATCTTCATGTAGCCGCCGTCCGGACATCTGATCAACGCCTTGTCGCTGTCGATCAGGTCAATGAGTTCAATGTTCTCCTGCCGGCAGTACCGTATCAGAAGGATCTGCCCTCTGGTGTATAAGTCCCTGTCCTTCATGCTTCGCCTTCCTTTCCCTAGTCTTCCCGGAGGATATCATTCAGGATCAACGTCCTGATCTTGCTATCCGCATTGTCGCTGTTTTCATGGTTATAATGGACTCCCACAATAATGACCGTGTTGCCATCCATCATGTAGATTCGTCCATCTTCCGGTGGTGAACCGGAAACTGGTTTGATCTCCTTCTTCTCTTCGGCAATACCGAAGTTCCTCTTCATGTCTGTCACCTGATCTCCTCCTTCCTGTGCGCGGACGAATACTGATTCTATCCGGACCGGAGTCGTCCGCAGCCGAGCCTTCTCAAGTAGAGAGTGACCTGGCAGAGGCTCCATCCGGGTAAAAATCCGTCCACATAGTCCGTTTCACGGACGGCTGGAGTCCGCGTCAATGATGAAAATTTCCTTGATTCATGCGGGATAGTCCACAAGTCCACTTATTTTTCACTTGATTGGAAAATCTGCAAGAATACCCCTGTCTGGGAGGACAGGGGAAAATATAAGGATGAACTTCAAAAGTACGCGGACTGGTGGACTGGAACCATCCCTTGCTTCCAGTCCATGTCCGTATTGATCAGGACATGGACCCCCTCATAGCCATTTCTGCCGTTGTCCCCCAGCCGGTCATGGATTTTGATATGCCTGATATGGAGCCTCTCTGCGTCCGTTTTCATCCTGCGTGTGAATGTCGTCTGTGATACCGGGGCCATGGCGTTATCATCGCAAAAGCGTCTGTAAGCTCGATAGAGCTGAACAGAAGTTGCATGGGTGTTCTCCTCGAACCGGATGTATCCTTCCGATTCATAGAAGTCCAGGACCGTATCAGCGTCTCTCCTGATCTGCTCCAGATTCGCTTTCATGCGCGGGCTGACGGAGAACTGATAGTCCTGTCCGATCAGCCGCTGAAGTCCCTCGAAACACCAGAGGAAAATCCCTTCCTTCTCCCGGCACATCTCCTCGGCGATATTTGGATCATCCTTGCGGTCTTTCGGCTTGTCCTTCACAAGGATCACCAGCTGCCTTCTGTAAAATGCTTCCGACTTATCGTAGAGGGAAGACAGAGCAGCGTTACTGAGTGCAATCAGACGGACGTACAGCCTTCCTTGGACGCTCTGTTTACCCTTCCGCTCCAGATCAAAGCCTCCGGTTGCTGTGATGATCGACTTGATGACTCCTGTATCGGTCAGGGCATCCGTCCCCATGTCATCGTCCAGGAGAAGGAGCATTCCTTCCTGGCTTGCCGGGTAAAAACGGTTCCCCGCAAGCTTCTGAATGCTCCCGAAGTTCATGCTGTTTCCGAGGATCTCATGGAGAACGATCCCAATCTGACTTTTCCCTTCGCCGCCCCTTCCGATGATGATCAGCATCGCCTGTCCCTTGTTGGTCGGTAGAAATGTATATCCCAGGAATTCCTGAAGGGCTTTCACATCCTCTTCGTAGAACAGGTCACCCAGAAAACGGAGCCACATTTCCGGCTTCGGAGCGTCCGGCCTGTATCGTATCGGAAGACGGTTCAGGCAGAATTCCTTCTGGTCCGTAAATCTTCCGTCAAGGAAGAGCGTTCCATTCGCCACATGGATCCGGTCGAGCTGTGGCTTGATTTCTCCCGAATAGGAAACGATCTTCAGCGTGCTGACGATATGATCCAGCTTTGAGGAAACATTTACGCCGACAAATCCTTTCACAATAAGCAGGATTTCTTTCTTCAGCTTCTCTTCATCGACTGCGCCGTCCACATCATAAAGTTTTCCGTGATAGCTCCTGACCGGGTGCCTCTTCAGGAAGTCCTCGCAGAACTCGATCTCCAGAATCTTCCCTTCCTGAAACCATCGTGGGGTATCCGGATTCTGAAGCGTTCCCTGACTTTTTCCTTTCTTCGGCTTCTGCCCCTTCACCCCTGTCGCCTCGCTTTTCCTGATAAGCTCCTGAAACTGCTTCAGGCTCTCCGGGGGAATGTTTGCTATACTTTCTCTCAAATGTCTCCACCTTCTTCCACATGTCATTCATGATCTCGATCCGTTCCTGCATCCCTGCATCAAAAAAGCAGTCCAGAACATACTCGATGTGAGTGATGTTCTGAACTGCTTCTACAAACCGTGGATCTGGCTCCTCATCCGGCGCTCTGGGGAATAATGTCTCCATCCAGTCCCGCAGACGATCGTGATAGTCTGCCAGGCTCTGGAAGAAATGCTGCTCGATCTCCCTGTACTTCCGATCCCTGTCTCTGATCTCTGCGATTTCCTTCTGCCGTTTTGCTGCTTCGCGTCTCTGCTCTCTTGTAAGGGATCCACGCTCCGGTATCGTGATCCCGAAATCCTCTGCAATCTTCCTTGCTGAATCAATCGGCTTCAGATTGAAAAGCCTGCTCACAAAGCTGATCACATCCCCATCCGCTCCGCAGCCGAAACAGTGATAACGGGCATCGATCTTCATGCTTGGTGTCCTGTCCGGATGAAATGGACATCGCGCCATTCCATTTCCGGAGACTCTGATGCCATACCGCTCGGCGGCATTCCGTGCGGTAACATTCTGCTTCACGCAGCGAAAGATGTCTGTCTCCATGCGCTCCACCTCCTTTCTTCAGCCTATGCAGTTCAGAGGCAGGGGCCATCCTCTTCAAGCTCCCGCTCGGCAAGTTCCTGTTCCCTGCGCTGTTCCCTCTCCTTCAGAAACTCGTTGAACTGCCTTGTGATCTGGTCCCCTTCCCTCATCGCCATCAGGATGTCATCCGGGACTCCTCCATCAGTCTGCGGTTCATGGCCATAAGCTCTCTGTTCTGGCTGGTCAGTTTGTTGTTTGCCATCTTGACCGGAGTGACCTGTGCCTGCAGTAGGTCCCGCTCCTTTCTGCATTCCCTGTATTTGTTTCCAAGTTCCTCCAGATCCTGTTCCGCTTCCTGCAGGAGATTCTGCTGTTCGTCCATGACCTCGATCATCTTCGTCAGAAGGCTTAAGATCTCCGATGCTGTCTTCTTGTCCATATGCTCTGTCCACGCTCCTTTTCAGTTTTTCTTTCAGTTGGTAAAATTCCGCTATCAGTTCGGTGCCGACCTCTCTTGCCCTCCTAAGAAGATCATTGATCTTCCGGATCAGACGGTTCGCCTGCCGGATCTCAGAGATGCCGCCTCTCTCCTCGATTTTTCGGGCTGCATAACCTTCGTGTCTGGTCGGGACCTGCTCGATGCCCTGTCTTTCATAGGAGCGGTGGTCGACCCTCTCCTTCTTCTTCTCAAGCGCCAGATAGTGATTGCAGATCTCCGCCCACTCCTCCCTCCAGCGCTCGGCGTTGCCGGTATCGTTCCATCCGTTCGCCTCGACGGTCTGGCGCTTCCACATCTTCCTGCCCTTCGCGCCGATTTTCTGCTGGCCCGTCTTTGGGTCGATGATAGGGACCCGGTCACCATTTTCATCCAGAACATAGACCTGCTTCCGTTTAGGTGCCCAGCTTCCGTCCGGCTTCAGCGCTCTTGTCGGCGAGATTCCATGAACATGCGGATTCCCCTTCTTGTCGTGAAAGGACCAGTCGATGACCATTCCCTCCTCGACTCTCTTTCGGAAAAACTTTCTCGCCGCAAGGATCTGATGCTCCGTGGACAGCTCTCTGGGCAGAGCAAGCTCAAACTCACGGTAGAGCTGGGCGTTGTCCTGCTTCTCCACCTGCTCGACACTGTTCCACAGGGACGCGCGGTCATAAAAAAAGGAAGGTGCCTGATCTGGACACATGATCTCCGAATAGACAACTTCCTTTTTTCTCGTATAGTCATACACCTTGCCGGTCCGTTCGTCCTTCAGCCGTTCCCCGGCCCGG
>USJM01000040.1 GCA_900555005.1 uncultured Lachnospiraceae bacterium
CAGTACAGCCGTCGATCAGCGCCGCCTCCTCCAGCTCCAGCGGGATGTTCGTGTGAATCGCCCCGTGATAGAGGAATGTCGCCATCGAAAGCGAGAATCCGGTATGCATCAGAATCAGTGTCAGCCTGTGATTCAGGACATTCAGAAGGCCGCCGTAGAAGGATACGAGCGGAACCATCAGGACCTGGAACGGGATGACCATGGACGCAATCATCATCGTGAACAGCAGCGTGCAGGCTTTCCACTTGTTCCGGACGAGCACGAACGCACACATCGCGGAAAGCAGAAGCGTCAGCACCGTCGAGCTGAGGGTGATGATCAGAGAGTTCCCGAACACTCTCCAGAAGTGCATCTTCTTCATAGCCTTCGGGAAGTTCTTCGTCGTGAAGCCATGCTTGCCGATCAGTGCCAGCGGATGAGAATTGATATCCGCCTTGGTCTTGAAGACGTTGATCACGACCATGATGAACGGGAACACAATCATAATAAAGAGGATCAGCAGGACGATCCACATGATGATCTTCGTGATCTTCCTGTTGCGGGCTGCTCTCTCGTTCTCAGACATTACGCACCCACCTCCCCTTTTCTTCCGATCTGAACCTGAAGGACGCCGACGACAGCGCAGACGATGAACAGGATCAGAGCCTCAGCCTGGCCGACACCGTAGTTCTTGTAGGTGAATGCCTGGTTGTAAACGTGCATCGCAGCGAGGACCGAAGAGTTGAACGGCTCGCCCTTTGTCAGGGACAGGTTCACATCGTAGACCATGAAGCATTGGTGATGGTCAGGAACAGACACTCGACAAATGAAGCCCGCATCAGCGGAACGATGACCTTCCAGGTTGCCTGGCTCTTGGTGCAGCCGTCGATCTCGGAAGCCTCAATCAGAGACTTCGGGACGCTCATGAAGCCTGCCACATAGATCAGCATCATATACCCTGCGTACTGCCAGACCGAAACGATGATCAGGCAGGCGATTGCCCCGGCGGGCGTTGCCAGCCAGGAGGTCTCCATGAAGCCGATATGGAGAGACTTTCCGATCGTGACGAACGCGCGGTTGAAAACGAACTTCCAGACGTAACCTAAGACGATACCGCCGATCAGGTTTGGAATGAAGAAGCCTGCACGGAAGAAGTTCTGTCCCTTGATGCCGCTTGTCACAAGATAAGCGAGTAAGAATGCAAGCACATTGACAAGGACGACTGAGATCGCGGAGTAAAGGACTGTCTTTCCCATCGCTGTCCAGAACGCTGTGTCAGAGAATGCCGCCGCATAGTTGGATAACCCGACGAACGGCTTTGCTCTTGAGACACCGTCCCAGCTTGTGAATGTCAGATACAGACCGTAGATGAACGGAATGATGATGACACCGATGAAAAGCACGGTCGGAATGCCCGCGAACATGAGGAACTGCCGTACCTTGTACGACATCGTATTTCTTTTCATGTTCTCTCTCCCATCAGATATGAAAGCCGGGAGGTATCGGGATCAGATCTGCCGATACCTCCTGCTTACCGGATCCGGTCTCCCGGGAAACTTTCCCGGAAAGCCGGATCATTCCTGAAACATTCTTAAAGAGGAATCAACTTCGGATGATTACTCAGCCTCCGTAGCCGCTTCGGTTCCGGCCGCTGCACCGCCTGCGACTGCCGGATCAGCGAGGGTTGCACCCTGCCAGTACGTCTCGACTTCCTTTGCCAGCTCTGCACGGTCGATCTCGCCTGCGAGGTACTTCTGCATGGAAGCACCGCATACAGAGTAGTGATCGTCCGGATCATAGTTGTAGTTTGCAATCAGCTTGTCATCATCAGCATAGGACTTGACAGACTTTCCAAGCGGGTCGCTGACATCCAGTGTGTTGGTCTTGAATGCCGGTACCAGTGCGCAGGTGTTGACCAGGAAGTCCTTGCCGTCGTCGCTGTTGACCAGCCAGTTGAGCCAGTCCTTCGCCTGCTTCTGAAGATCCTCAGATACAGAGTTGTCGATAAAGAAGTACTTGGAACCGCCGCCGACAAGCTTCTCGTTGGAGCCATCATCCGTGTTCTGCGGAACAGGCATCATGCCCATGTTCTCGCTGTAATCATATGCGTTGATGACGGACCAGTCCCAGTTACCGCCGAACATGAATGCGATCTCGCCTTCCGCCAGCTTCTGCTCGGTTGTCTCACGCTCTGCAGCGATCGGTGCGTCCTTTGCGTAGTTGTACTTCATCAGGACATCGAAGGTGTCCATCAGAGAGTTGAACTTCTCATCCTTCGCCAGATCAACTGTTCCATCGTGAAGACCCTTGATGAATCCGGACGGATCCTCGCGCTCCTCATAAACCTCCTGCAGATAGTGCGCTGCAAGCGACCAGTCTTCCTTCATGATGCCGGTCGGAGCTTCCATGCCGCCGTCCACCAGTTTCTGGCAGAGTGCATCGAAATCATCCAGGGTCTTGACAGATGCCGGATCAAAGTCCTCACCGGTGATCTTCTTGATTGCATCCGCGTTGTAGATGACACCGCGCGCCTCGATGCAGACCGGGAAGCCCATCACCTTGCCGTCGATGCTGATGATCTGGTTTGAATCCTTCACCCACGGCTGGTCGGAAAGATCAAGTGCGTGATCCGGCCCGAGGCTGTAGATATCCTTCGCATCGACCATGGACAGTACATACGGATCCTTGGAAGCATACTTTGTAGAAAGATGCGCTGCCACTGTATCCTGAGAATAGTAGACTTCCATATCGACATCGTTCTCATCCGAATAGTCGGAAGCCATATCCTCCATCTGTTCCTCGATCTCACTCTTGGAGTTGAACACTGAAAGCTCATCTGCCAGAACCGGCGTCGCTCCCAGAGTCGCTGCAAGAATCGTTGCCATAACAGCTGCTGTTCTTCTTCTCATGTTTTCCCTCCATGATGATTTTGAAAAGCAGGAACTGAAAGTTCCTTGTCCCTTAAGCTGGTTTCACTGTATCACCGACCGTATGATATGTCAACCGTTTAACATGTTTGAAATTGTATTTCGTGACATATTGACAGTTTTTACACGTTTTTATTGTGTATAATGACCATAGCTCTATGAGAAATCCCTTGTTTTTGCTTGTTCATAACTTGTTCAATTGTGTTATTCGTTTATCATATTTGACGTAATTTCAGATTGTTTACAGTCTGTATACTTTCTGTTGGGCACAATCATCCGGTGGGAACGTTTCCATTGCGCAAAATTTTCAAAATGCCAGACAGCTGGTTCAAACGCCCCGTTATCCGGATGACTGCAGAGGGACTGCCCGGGGCTGTTTGGAACTGTGCAGGATTGTTCGGAACTGTGCAGGACTGGCGGGACTGCCCGGGGCTGTGCGGGATTGTCATACTTTTCAGAGCCTGCTAAAAAAGCGCCTGCCATCGGGAATTTCCCATGGCAGACGCCGTCATATACTCGCACTCTCATATTTTAACCAGCCCGCCGGTACAGGCGGGAAGGCGTTCTATTATGCACCTGATAACGTGGGTCAGGTTGTCCCTCTGCTCACCAGAGAGACATGAAAGATCGTCCTGGCCGGGACGAAATCCCCGTTGTTTTTCTTGTCGATCAGGTCAATGCACATCTCCGCCATCTCCTTCACCGGCTGGTGGATCGTCGTGATCTTCGGCATCGTCAGCTCCGACAGGAGCGTGTCATCATATCCGATGATCTTCAGCCTGTCCGGGGTGCTGATGCCCAGCTCCGCCGCCGCCTGGATGGCCTCCGCTGCAATTACATCGCTGCCACAGAACAGACCGTCAATCCCCTCATTCTGCTTCAGGAACTTGAGGATGTCCGGATAGTATCCGGAGTCGATCGTCCGCTCCGGCGGAAAGTCCAGCGCGACCGTCTCGATTTCCCGCTGCCTGCAGGCTTCCAGAAACCCCTCTTTCCGGGTATCCGCCGGCATCCCGACCCGGGAGGTTCCGCTCAGGCACCCAATCCTCCGGCATCCCTTTGCAATCAGCTCCAGCGCCGCCATCCGGCCGCCCTCGTGGTTGTCGCAGAGAACGCAGGCATCACTCGAATCCAGGTACCGCTCATAACTGACGAGCGGAAAGCCAAGGTTATTGAAGGTCTGTGTCCGCACCGTATCGGAGCAGATGATCAGTCCCGCAACCCGGTTACTCCTGCAGGCTTCAACAAACTTCTTCTCCTGGTCATCGATGCCGTAAGCACAGAACAGCAGAACCTTGTATTCCCGCTCGTACGCCGCACGCTCAAGACAGCTGATCAGCTTGGCAAAATACGGATGTTCGATGCTCGGCATGATGAGGCCAATCGTACTGGTCTTCTGCTTGGACAGGGAGCGCGCCACCTCGTTTGGCTGGTAATTCAGCTGCTCCATCGCCGCGTAGACACTTTGCCTTGTCTCCTCACTGATATAGCCTCTGTTGTTCAGAACTCGCGAGACCGTCCCGACCGAAAGGCCGGCAGCCTTCGCAACATCCTTCAGAGTCGCCATATAAAACCTCCCTGACTGTTCCTTTTTCCATCTATACGGATCGTTCCGCCTTTGATCTGGTCAGAAGCCGCATGGTTGTCCCTTCCAGAAGGCCGTTCTGCACTTAGTTAAACATGTTATACGCATAACATATAGTATCGCTGCAGAATCCTTCTGTCAACGGTGTAATCGGAAAAAGTATCCGGAGAATATGGCATCCTCATGTCATCTTTGATCCAGCAACGTGTTCCTGAATCCTGAAAGATCCGGGGCCAAGCGCCGAGACGATCTGTTTTTTATATGAGAGAAATGCCGGCGTCAGGCTGAAATCGCTCGCTCTCGGACGCTTCTGAGCAATCTCGATCTCGTCCGTGATCTGCCCCGGCGAGCCGGACAGGATGTAGATCCGGTCTGACAGGACAATGGCCTCGTCGATATCATGGGTGATGAAAAGAGTGGAGAGGCTGATCTTCTGCATGATATCCAGATACCAGTCATGGATGGCGCTTTTCGTGATCGTGTCGAGGGCGCTGAACGGCTCGTCCAGAAGCGCACGCCCTCTGAGGACAGATAGGTCCGAAGCAGCGCTGTCCGCTGCCGCATGCCCCCGGAAAGCTGCGCGGGATATTCGAACTCAGTCCCGGCGAGTCCGAATTGTTCAAAGTAAGCTGCCGCCGTCTCACGCGCTTTCTGCTTCTTCATTCCGCGTATCGTCAGAGGGAGCGCGACATTATCGATGATCCGCTTGTACGGAAGGAGCAAATCCTTCTGAAGCATATAGCTGATCTTTCCAGGCTGCCCGGTGATCTCTCTTCCGTTAAGCATCACGCTTCCGCTGTCCGGCCGGCTCAGTCCTGACAGGATGTGAAACAGCGTGGTCTTGCCGACACCGCTTACCCCGAGCAGGCAGACAATCTCCTGTTCATTCAGATGGACATTGATATCCCGGATGATCGTCCGCTCTCCATATGATTTTGTGATGTGAGCCGCGCTCAGTACCTCTGTCATATTCTGTCCCCTGCTTACTGCGGCAGATAATCGTTCGTGAAGCCGGTGCCGGTCAGATCCTTCTCAATCAGCTTGTTGTCGTAGAGCCACTTGTAGAAGGCATTCCATCTGTCTGCATCGATGACGCCCCAGGAAGAAGCATCCGCAATGTACTGATCCGCCATGTAGGCCTGGCTCTTTTTGACAAGCTCCTCGGATCCCTTCAGCGAGCCGGTATTGTCGGAATCAATCAGGATCTGCGCGGCCTCGTCCGGATGCTCCACAGCATACTCATATCCCTTCGCCGTCGCCTTCAGGAAGGCCTTTGCGGCATCCGCATGTTCCTTCAAAAAGTCGTTGTTGGCAATGATAACCGGCGTATAGTAGTCGAAAGACGGCTCGATGTCCTTGAAGTAGAAGAAATCGCAAGGCACACCCTCCACCTCAGAATTCAGATATCCCCAGCCGTAGAAGACCCAGATCGCATCTGTCTGCTTCGCCGCAAGCGCCGCCGGCTCGTCCGTGATGTCGTTGGGAATCATCTTCACCTTGTCAAAATCTCCACCGTCCTTCTCGACGACATACTTCATCATCGCCTGTTCGGTAGGCAGATCCCAGGTGGAGTAAGTGTGCCCCTCCAGTCCCTTCGGCCTGTCAAGCCCCTCGCCCTTGCGGCTCATGATTCCGGAAGTGTTGTGCTGCAGAATCGCTGCAACCGCCGTCACCGGAAATGGATTTTCCTGTGTCCACGCGCCTGTGATGGTGTCCTGCGCGTCGACCGCAAACTGCGCCTGACCAGAAGCGCACATCTGGACAGCTCCATTTTCAGGCGGCTGAACAACCTCGACATCCAGCCCCGCTTCCTTGTAATATCCCTTCTCCTGTGCAACGAAGATGCCCGTATGATTGGTGTTCGGCGTCCAGTCCAGGCAGAAGGTAATCTTTCCGGCATCCCCGAAGTTCTGCTCCTTCTCTGTCGCCACCTCTGTTCCGCCTGCCAGTGCCGCCGATGACAGCAGCATCGCCGCTGCCGCTGCTGCACTCAGTACGCTGGTGATTTTTCCGTATCTCATCTCTCTCCTCTTTCTGTTCAGATTGATGATGCCATATGCCCTTGGCACCCTTGTTTGGCACAGCCCGCAACACCGCCCTTGTGCGCCTAGACAGCGTGCATGTTCTCCGGCATCCCGGTTTTGTCACAGTCCGCGGGGCCCCCTAATGCGCATGACAGGCATGCCCTCCGCATTCCGGGTTGTCAGCACAGTCCTTCCGTTTTTCTGTCAGCTGCGTTCCTCCTGACCCGTTCCCACGGCATGACGGCCCGGCGCAGCAGGTTGACCGCCGCAATCAGAAGCAGCGAGATGATCACGATCAGAATAATGACCGCAAACATCTTGTCGAACGAATAGGCTTTCCGGACTCTTGTCATGTAAACGCCGAGTCCTCTGAAGCCGCCCAGCCACTCCGCAACGACTGCCCCGACGACGGAGTAGGAGGCGGATATCTTCAGTCCTGAGAAGAACTGTCCGAGTGCGGACGGCAGCTTGATCTGCAGAAAAATCTGCCTCCTTCCCGCACCCATCGAGCGCATCAGGTCGACCGCATCCTGATCGACCCCCGAGAATCCGTCCAACAGTCCGACCGCATCGGGAAAAATGTCGTGATCACAACCAGCGTGATCTTCGGTGCCATGCCAAAGCCCATCCAGAGAACAAGGATCGGTGCGATGGCCACGGTCGGAATCGTCTGTGTGACAACCATGACGGGGTAAAGTGCCCGCCTGCAGGTAATGAACCGGTCCATCAGTACTGCAATCAGAAACGCCAGAACAATTCCGATCAGAAGGCCCAGGATCGCCTCCGCAAGAGACACGCCGCTGTGGTACATCAGCGTCGGGAAGTCAGAGACAAATGCCTTCACAACCGCGACCGGCGAAGGCAGCATGTAGTTCGGCACAATCCCGCCCTCTGTCAGCACCAGCCAGACAGCCGCAATCGCCAGGAGATTCAGCACCGCCGGCGCATGTTTCTGAAACCCTGCTCTGGCATCTCTCCCCTTCCTGCTGTTTTCAAGCTCTGGCATTTGAATTCGCCCCATCTTTTTACTCTGCGTCCTTGTGATACTTTCCGATCTTCTGATCAATCGTCAGAACCTCTCCTTCCGGGCGATAATTGATCTTGACATACGCGCTGACCGACTTGCAGCCTGCCTTGATGGCGATCTTCTGGCAGTTCTTGACGACCTCCATCAGCTGATCGTAATCCTCTCCCTCGATGGCTGTCTCACACGGCCCGACATAATAATTGAGCCCGGTAGATGCGATGTAGGCAATCACCTCATCTACAATCCGGCAGACCTCCTGATCCGAATCCACCGCCGGCAGCACCTGAATGGCAACACTTGACTTCATATCTCAAATACCTCCTATAAAAAATGGTTGGTGATCACCTGTCTGACATGCATGCGCGTGAATCTTGCACGCCTTCCGCTTCTCTCCAGCCGAAAAAAAGCGCCCGGCTGGTCTGCCGGGCGCACAAAACTGCCACTTTTGTCTTCCTGCGCTGGCATTATCCAACAGGTTCTAGGGTCAAAGACAACTGTCTTACTCTCAGCCTTGCGGCTCCCCTGACAATGAACATTTTGATTATAAGATAACCCTCCGAAAAGTCAACCTCAGATGTTATGCACACCGCGGTTCTCGTCGCCTTCGTATTCATCCTCGCGCATGCCAGCCCAAACGGTTCGATCAAAGGGTCCAATCCTCCGCTTTCAGATTTAGAACCTGACCGAACTCCTTTGTACTGAGATCTTCAGACGGTTGCTCTCTGTCATTTATCTACTTTCCAAACAAATCGCTGTGTGTTCCTGTTCGAGATAATGTCAGGATTAGTAAATCATCTTCAATCCGATAGACCAACAACCAATCCGACTGAATATGGCATTCACGATGCCCCACCCAGTTCCCGGTCAAAGCGTGTCTTTGTTTTTCTCTGGAAGCTGTTCGCCTCTTGCCAGCTTATAATCTTTCTTGAACTGTTTTGTCCAAACGATGTCTATATTCTTGTTCATTCTTTCAACGCCCTCAATGCCTCTTCTACATCAGAGTAGCGTTTTACAGATGGATCACGAGCAATGCGTTCCGCTTCCAGCATTGCCTCCTTGTTCGGTTGTTCCAGGCGAACATCGAAAGGAAAACCGCCGACACGAAGAGACTGGCGAAGAAACACATTGATTGCGGTGGTAAGGTTAATGCCTAATTCACCATAAATCGCTTCGCACTGTTTCTTAATATCGCTGTCCATACGGACACTGAAGTTAGTAGTGGTAGCCATAAATATCAACTCCTTTCTTTACTATTGCACCTATATTATATGTATTCTGCATTGCAAAATCAATCTATCAGACTGGTAGCGGGTCTGTACGGGGTACGGGTCTGTACGGGCAGAGTTGGACAGGTTGAATTGGAGCTGTACAAGTGCTGAGTTGTAATCCGAGACACAAATTATAAGATACGTCAGTCCAAACGGCATAGAGAAAGGGCTCAGGAAATGGCTGAAATGTCCATTTCCCGAGCCCTTCTGAAAAACAGCTCACCTGTTCTGCAGCAATCAGATGTTATGCACACCGCGGTTCTCGTCGCCTTCCTCGTTCACACCGAACTGGTAGTCATTGCCTGGCAGAATGGCATTCAGAAGGATACCTGCAATCGCCGCAATCGCAAGTGCTGTCAGCGTCACGGTCGCGCCGCCGACATGGAACGTGATCCCGCTCTGGAAGCCCAGCCCGCTGACGAAGATCACCGCGCAGATGATCAGGTTGCGGGACTTGGTGAGGTCGACCTGGTTTTCCACGATGTTGCGCACACCGACCGCGGAGATCATACCGTAGAGGATGAAGCTGACGCCGCCGACGATGGCCGCGGGGATGGAGTTGACGAGCGCGTCAAACTTGGGGGAGAAGCTCAGGATGATGGCGTAGATGGCCGCGAGGCGGACAACGCGGGGGTCGTAGACCTTGGAGAGGGCGAGCACGCCGGTGTTCTCACCGTAGGTGGTGTTGGCAGGGCCGCCGAACAGGGAGGCCACGGTGGTAGCCAGGCCGTCGCCCAGCAGGGTGCGGTGCAGGCCGGGGTCAGCGATGAAGTTCTTGCCGGTGGTGGAGGAGATGGCGGACATGTCGCCGATGTGCTCCATCATGGCGGCGATGGCGATGGGGGCCATCACCAGGATGGCGGTCAGGTCAAACTTTGCCAGGACGAAGTGCTGCAGGCCCACGAAGTTGGCGCCGCCGACCTCGGTGAAGTCCACCTTTCCGGCGATCAGGGCCACGATGTAGCTGCCTACCACACCCAGCAGGATGGGGATGATCTTGACCATGCCCTTGCCCCAGATGTTGGCCACCACGATGATGGCGATGGCCACCAGAGCCAGCCACCAGCAGGTGGAGGCGTTGGCGATGGCGGAGCCGGACAGGTTCAGGCCGATGAGGATGATGATGGGGCCGGTGACGATGGGGGGGAAGAAGCGCATGACCTTCTGGGGGCCCACCAGCTTGAACAGCAGGGCCAGGATCAGATACAGGGCGCCGGCCACCACGATGCCGCCCAGGGCGTAGGGCAGCTTTTCCTCGCCGCTCATGCCGGCGAACTTGCCCACATCCAGGCTGGCCACCGCCTCAAAGCCGCCCAGAAAGGCGAAGGAGGAGCCCAGGAAGGCGGGAACCTTCAGCTTGGTGCACAGGTGGAACAGCAGGGTGCCGAGACCGGCAAACAGCAGGGTGGTCTGGATGGACAGGGGCAGACCGTACTTGGTGACCAGGATGGGCACCAGCACGGTGGCGCCGAACATGGCGAACAGGTGCTGCAGGCCCAGCACCAGCATCCGGGGAACACCCAGCTCCCGGGCGTCGTAGATGGCGTCTTGTCCAAGGTTTTTCTTCATGTGACAGTTCCTCTCTTTCTTTTACGCTGATCTATGTGATGTTTATTGCTGACCGAAGGATGGATAATGGCCAAAAAAAATGACCGGTAAAAATACCGGTCAGAAGGGAAAAACGGAAATAAAAACAGCGGGAGCGGAGATTTTGCTGCGCAGAACGTTGAACTTCATCTCGATCACTCCCCTCAGAATTTTCTTGCCTATTATACGGGACCGGAGGGCAAATTGCAATGCATTCTTTTCCTAAGAAAACGACGCATAAGCGCCGCCTTGCTTGTCTATTCTGCATAATAAAGGCCCCGCAGCAGCCGCCCGGCCATGCGGCGGCCCAGCTGCGGCAGGTCGAACCCGCCCTGATAGATGCGCCACTCGAACAGGGCTCCCCGGTGCAGCACCACCAGCTCCTCCACCACCTGATCCGGGTCGTGGGAGGGGTGGATGCTGCCCTCCTGCTGGCACAGCGTCACCAGCTCCAGCAGCACCCGGAAGTATACCCGCCCGGCGTTTTTCTGCAGCACCCGCTGCTCCGGATACCGCAGCCCGTGGATAAACGCCTTATACAGCACCGGGTCCGACACGCTGATCTCCAGGGACCGGCCCACAAAGTCCAGCAGCTTTTCCCGGGCGGGCCGGGCGGTGTCCGCCAGATATGCCTCCTCCAGCTCGCTGTATGCATCGTCCACATGGCTGGTCACCTGAATGGCCAGCTCGTCCTTGCTTTTGAAATAGTGATAGATGTTGCCCACGGAGCATCCGGCGGTCTGGGCGATCTCCTCCACGGAGACGTTTTCAAAGCCCTCCCGGTCAAACAGGTCCAGGGCGGCGCTCTGGATGCGGCTGCGCATCTCCAGGGCCTGGCGTTTTCTTGCGGTCATTCTCTCGGACATAGTCGTTCCTCTTGCAAATCCTGTGATACATCTATATTATCGCTTTGAACAGGCAAAGTCAAGCCCCCGGGGCCACCGGGCGGTAAGCGCGGCGGCCCCGGGAAAAGGAGCTTTGCCTTTGCTTGGCGGACTATTCCATCTCCGCCAGGGCGGCGTTATACAGGTCGTTGCGGGGCAGACCGGTGTCCTCCGCCACCCGGCGGACGGCGTCCTTCATCCGGGCCCCCTCCTGCCGCAGGCGCAGCACCTGCCGCATCCCCTGGTCCAGAGTCACCGCCGGGGCGGCGGCTTTTTCGGCCCCGGCCACCACCAGGACGTACTCCCCCCGGGGCTCCTTCTCCTGATACAGGGCCACCGCCTGGGCCAGGGTGGTGCGCACTGTCTCCTCGTGGAGCTTGGTCAGCTCCCGGCACAGGGTAATGCTGCGGTCTGCGCCAAAGGCGGCGGTCAGATCGTCCAGCGTGGTGCGCAGCTTGTGGGGCGCTTCGTAAAAGATGACGGTGCGCTTTTCCTGCAAAAGTTCGGCCAGACGCTCCTTTTCTGCTTGCGGTTCACCGGCAGAAAGCCCTCGAACACCCAGCGGGAGGTGTCCTGACCGGAGACGGCCAGCGCCGTCACACAGGCGGAGGCTGCCGGAACAGGCACCACCTTGATGCCCCGGGCCAGTGCGTCCCGCACGATGACCTCGCCCGGGTCGGACACGCAGGGCATGCCGGCGTCGCTGCACAAGGCACAGCTCTCCCCTGCCTCGATGCGCTGCAAAATGGCCTCGCCCTTCTGCAAGGCGTGCTCGTAGTAGCTGACCATGGGCTTTTTCAGCCCCAGATAATTCAGCAGCTTCATGGTCACGCGGGTGTCCTCGGCGGCAATAAAGTCGGCCGCGCCAAAG